>DASUME010000798.1:0-2895 GCA_036277895.1 Polyangiales bacterium | reverse complement strand
GGCGAGAGGTTCGGCGGCTCCAGCACACGCGGGTTCTCGGGCGCAGGCGGCGGCGCGGGCTCCACCGGTGCGTCCGGCTCGGCAGCGGGCTCCGCTTCGGGCGCAGGATCCGCGGCAGGCGACGGAGCAGCGGCCGGCGGAGGAGCACTCGGCTCTTGCGCGGCAGCGGCACCACTCGAGCCAGCACCCGAACCGCCGCTCGGCGGCACGGGTTCCTGCGCGTCGGCGCTCAGCGTAAACAGGGAGAAAGCGAGCGCGAAGTAGCTCGAAAAGTGCGGGCGGCGCATAGGCGGGAGGGCTCGTAGCACGCATGCAAACACGCGGTCAATCAAGGGATCCGGCATTCAGCCCCCTGCCGCGGCCTTCGTGCCGATGGGAGTGGAGACGCTAGACTCGACGAACGGTTCATCGTGACAGAGCGCGTTCAGTTAGTGGCACTCGGAGGACTCGGCGAAGTCGGCATGAATTGCATGTCGGTGGAGTACGGCGACAGCCGCCTCCTGATCGACTGCGGCATCACCTTCCCCGACCATCCCTTCGGCACGGACGTCATTCGTCCCGACTTCCAGCACCTGCGCGATGTCCCGAAGAAGCAGTCGGCCTTGTGGCTCACCCACGGCCACGAAGATCACATCGGCGCGGTGCCGTATCTGTTGCGCGAGCAGCCGATGAAGATCTACGGGCCGCCCTACGCGCTGGCGCTCGTTCGTGAGCGGCTGAGCGAGAACCCGCCCCCGCGGCCGCCCGAGCTGATCCCGATCGTGCCGCGTCAGCGCTACCGCTTCGGTCCGTTCGAGGCCGAGCCGGTGCGCGTCACGCACTCGATCGCGGACGCCACCTCGCTCGCTCTGCGCACCCCGGCCGGCCTGATCGTGCACACCGGCGACTTCAAGATCGATCCGACCCCGACCGATCACGAGCAGTTCGATCGCGAGCGCTTCCGCGAGCTCGGCGACGAAGGCGTGCGCCTGTTGCTCAGCGACTCCACCAACATCGACAGCGAGGGCGAGGCCGGCAGCGAGCGCGGCGTCACCACCAAGCTCGTCGAGCTGGTCGATCGCGCGCGCGGCCGCGTGGTGGTCACGCTGTTCGCGTCGAACACCCACCGCCTGCGCGCGGTGATCGAAGCCGCCCGCCAGAGCGGTCGCAAGCTGTGCTGGCTGGGGCGCTCGGTGCAGACCCACAGCCGGGTCGCCGCGGAGACCGGCTACTTGCGCGACCTCGACGAGATCGTGATCGCCCCCGCGCAGGCGGCCTTGCTGCCGCGCCACCGGGTGTTGTTCGCGGCCACCGGATCGCAGGCCGAGCCTGCCAGTGCGCTGGCCCGGATCGCACGCCGCGTGCACCCGCAGATCGCGCTGGAGTCCGGCGACACGGTGATCCTCTCGTCGCGCATCATCCCCGGCAACGATCGCCCGGTGGTCGACATCATCGACGCGCTGCTGCGCCAGGGTATCCACGTGATCGAGCGCCGCACCGACCGCGCGGTGCACGTCAGCGGCCACGCGCACCGCGGCGAGCAGCGCACGATGCTGGAGCTGGTGCGGCCGGAGTCGTTCGTGCCGGTGCACGGCACGCTGCATCACCTGCACCGCCACGCCGCGCTCGCGCGCGAAACCGGCGTACGCGACACCACGATCGTGCAGAATGGCGATGTGCTGGAGATCTCTCGCGAGGACGTGCGTGTGGTGGACCGGGCGCGCACCGGCCGGGTGCACGTGGCGCGCGGCCTCGACGTCGAGGACGAGGTGCTCGATCAGCGCGCGCGGCTGGCCGAGCAAGGTGCGCTCGCGATCTCGTTCGTGATCGATCGTGGGGGTCGCCTGCTCGCCACGCCGGACATCTCGGCGCGCGGCGTGGTGCTCGACAAGGGCGGCTCGGATCTGCTCGGGCAGGCGCGCATCGCGGCCAAGCGCGCCTTCCGCTACGCGATCGAGGACGGGCTGCTCGACGACATCGAGGGCCTCAAGGAAGCGCTGCGCCGCAAGATGACGCGCTTCTTCCTGGAGTCGCTCGGCCAGCGTGTGGTGTGCCTGGTGCTGATCCACGTGGTCCGCAGCTCATGATCCGACGCGCGCTCGGCGCGTTGTCGTTCCTGGTCGCGTGTGGTCCGGCGGTGGTCTCGCCGGCGATCGATCCCCACCCGCCGACGATGCCCGCGGTCGCCGCCACGCCGCCTGCGGACGGCCGCCGCGCGAGCCCGTCCGAGCTGGCGCTGGTCAAGCGCCTGATGGTCGAGACCGAGCGCCTGCGCGGGCTGAGCTTTCGCCACCCGGTCGACGTCACGATCGAGGGCAAGGCCACCATGCGCGCCTACGTCGAGCGCACGATCGACAGCGAGCTGCTCGAGCGCGCGCGGCTGCGCTACCTGAGCCTCGGCGCGATCGCCGCGGACCTCGACGTGCGCAAGCTGCTGGTCGAGGTGATGGAAGACGAGCTGGTCGGCTACTACGACCCCAAGGAAAAGCGGCTCGCGGTGCGCTCGGACATCGCGCGTGCGCTCGACGACGAGGGCCCGCGCAGCTTCGCCTGGCGCGCGACGGTGGTGCACGAGCTGGTGCACGCGCTGCAGGACCAGCACTTCGACCTCGGCGCCGCGGTCGAGCAGGAGCGCAGCACCGACGCCGACAACGCCTTCGGTGCGCTGGTGGAGGGCGACGCGACCTTCGCCATGCTGGGCTACAGCGCAGGCGGTGGCGCCAGCCTGCGCGAGATCGCGCAGCAGCCGGACCGCATCCTCGCCGTGCTCTCGCGTGCGCCCGAGCAGCTCAGCCCCGCCCTGCGCGCGGCACCTGCGCTGCTGCGTGAGCCGCTGCTGTTTCGCTATCGCGAGGGAGCACGCTTCTGCGCGCGCCTGTTCGCCGAGCGAGGCTGGTCGCGCGTCGACGCCGCGCA
>DASUME010000797.1:0-3186 GCA_036277895.1 Polyangiales bacterium | reverse complement strand
CGGCAACGGTTGTGTTGCGCAAGCACCCAGCAACGCGACCACCCACCAAGACGTCTTCCTCGACACAGGCCGCCACCTTATCAGGGCGTCCCCGTTTGATCTCGCGTGCGCGATCGGAGAGTATGTCGCTGTCGTGCGTCGTGTTCGCCTCGTGTTCGCCATCTTCGTGTCCGCCGTGTTGCTCACGGATGCACCCGAGGTGCGCGCGGAGGTGAGCTTCGCGGGCATCCCGGCCGCCACCGACGTGGCGAGCTCACGCAGCACGCTGGAGCAGCGCATCGCGCGTGTGCTCGGCTACTGGAGCGCGCAGCCGAGCGTGGCGTTCCCGAACCGACCCGAGTCGCGCCTGTTCACGCAGGTCGCGGCCGCCAAGCTCGCCGCCGGGCGCGAGGCCGACGTGATCAATCGGGCCCTGTCGAGCGCGCGCCCGTATGCGGCGTACGGCACGCGCATTACGATCATCCCCGGCCTGTGCGCGCGCCGCGGCGACTACGACTTCATGGCGCAGGAGCTGGTGCGTATCGCCTACACGTCGCCGCTCGCGCTGTGGCCCGCGACCGCGCGCAGGATCGCGTGGCAGCTGTTGCCCGAGGCAGGCGCGCGCCATCCGCGCACGTTCTGGCTCGGCCTGTGTGGACGCCACCGCGAGACCGAGAACCACTTCCTGATGACGGAAGCGTCGCGCTACCTGACCAACCAGCTGC
Source organism: Polyangiales bacterium (assembly GCA_036277895.1). GTDB lineage: Bacteria > Myxococcota_A > Polyangia > Polyangiales > DASUME01 > DASUME01. Next base: position 2,482 of record DASUME010000797.1, on the reverse strand, counting down.
GGCGCAAGCTCGGAGACGGAAGCAAGAGCCACGACAACGCGCGCAACGGCAACGACGGCTGGATGATGCGGCACCTCGGTACGTTCCTGCGCGGGCACTTCGAGGAGTACAACGCCCGCCCGTACCAGGGCTACACCGTCGATGCGCTCACCAACCTGCACAGCTTCGCGGAGGCGCCTGGGGTCGCGCGCGCGGCGGGCATGGTGCTCGACTATCTGTCGGCGGTGTTCGCGGTGCAGAGCAACGGCTTGCGTCGGCACGGCCCGCTGCGCCGCCAGGCGCGCTACGCGAACACTCCGATCACCTACGACCACGACACGGAGGCCGCGCGCTTCGCGCTGCTCGCGGGCAACACGCAGTACCTCGCGCCATTCGCAGGCAAGGCTCCGTACGGCTCACACTTCATGCTCAGCGCGGCGCTCGGCAGCTACCGTGTGCCGGACACGATCCTCGATCTGATGGTGCGCAAGGATCAGGGGCCCTACTACCAGCGCTTCCAACACGACGGCGACGAGCTCTGCGCGTCGTCGCCGAGCTACTTGATCAGCGCCGGGGGCGTGTTCACGCGCCACTTCGCGTTCGGCAGCGCCGAGCAGCACGGCTGGGCGCGCGCGACCACCGTGCTCCCGAGCGGCGATCCGGGCAGCGACACGCGCGCGTTCGTGCGCATCGAGGGCACGCGCGCGCCCGACCAACGTAACAACACCTGCGTCGCGCCCAACTTCGCGTGCGGCGTGAACGTGGTGCTGCCCGCGACGTGCCGGGTGCGCGAGGGCGACTTCGAGTTCGTCGACTTCACGCGCTGCGGCGCGAAGCTCGGCTTCTACGCGGCGGCGCGGATCGAGAAGCTCGGTGCCGGTCAGAACTTCGGCGCCGTGGAGCTGCGCGAGGCCGCGGAGCTGCCCTTCGCGAGCTTTCGGGCCAGCGTGCTGCGCAACAACCGCGGCCAGCCGTTCCGGAGCGACGGCCTCTCGCACTACGTGACCTCGGATGGTCATCAGTACGCCTTCGAGGTGCTCGCGGAGCGCACGCTGTGGCCGCTGGTTGCGATCGACGGCGTCGCGCAGCTGCGCAGCTTCGCGCGCTGGCCGCTCGCCGAGGGCGACATCGTGCATGCGGCAGGCGACGGCCTGGTCATGGTCGACAACCCGTTTCGCGGCGAGCGCCTGATGCTCGACGCGCGCGACGCCGTGCACCCGAAGCGCAGCCTGGAGAAGCTCCAGCTCCCCACCACGCCGGCGGTCGCGCGGCGCTGACGAGCCAAGTCGCGCCCGCCGCGCTATGCGAATAGCGAGAGGGGTGAGCCTTGGAACATGAAGCGCCGCAGTACATCGAGGCGCTGGTCCTGCTGGGTGCGGCCGTGGTGGCGGTCCCGCTGTTTCGCAAGCTCGGGCTCGGGTCGATCCTCGGCTACCTGGTGGCGGGGCTGGCGATCGGGCCGTTCGGATTCGGACTGTATGCGGACAGTCAGGGCGCCATGCACATCGCCGAGCTCGGCGTGGTGCTGTTCTTGTTCATCATCGGCCTGGAGCTGAACTTCGCGCGGCTGTGGGCGATGCGGCACGACATCTTCGTGCTCGGCAGCTTGCAGGTCGTGCTGACGGGTCTGCTCGGCATGCTGTTCCCGCTGCTGGTGGTGCACCGGCCCTGGAAGGCGGCGCTGATCGCGGGGCTCGGCCTCGCGCTGTCGTCGACCGCGCTGGTGATGCAGCTGCTCGAGGAGCGCGGCGAGGTCCAGCAGCCGCACGGCCAGAAGGCGTTCGCGATCTTGCTGATGCAGGACCTCGCGATCGTGCCGTTGTTGGCGCTGGTCGCGGCGCTGTCGCCGGGCGAAGCGTCGAGCGTGGAGCCCACCTGGCTGAGCGCCGGCAAGATGCTGAGCGCAGTGCTGGCGGTGGTGTTGGCGGGACGCTACCTGCTCAATCCGCTGTTCCGCGTGCTGGCCAGCGCCGGCGCACACGAGGTGATGACGGCGGCCGCGCTGCTGGTCGTGATCGCGGCTGCGTCGCTGATGGGCCTGGTCGGGCTGTCGGCGGCGCTCGGCGCGTTCTTGTCCGGAGTGATGCTGGCGGAGTCGAGCTACCGCCACGAGCTGGAGGCGGACATCGAGCCGTTCCGCAGCTTGTTGCTCGGTCTGTTCTTCATGTCTGTCGGCATGACCGTGGACACCCGCTTGATCGCGGACAACTGGCTGCTGCTGCTCGAGGCGCTGGCCGCGGTCACCACGATCAAGGTCGGCGTCGTGTACGGACTGATGCGGCTGCTGCACAACAAGCACGAGCCCTCGATCCGTGCGGCGCTGCTGCTCGGGCAGGGTGGAGAGTTCGGCTTCGTGCTGTTCTCGACGGCGGTCGCCGCGCACGTGATGCCGCCCGAGCAGGCAACGCTGCTGGTGGCGTTGGTGACGATGTCGATGGCGCTGACGCCGTTGCTCGTGCGGGCCGCGCCGCTACTCGTGCGCGACAAGCCGGCGGACGAGCCC
>DASUME010000796.1:0-11124 GCA_036277895.1 Polyangiales bacterium | reverse complement strand
CGGAACCGCGAACGCGAGCCACAGCGCGAGCAACGCGAGCCAGGGCGAAAAACGTGGGGAAGGCAAGGACATCTGATCGCCGATCTGGTGCGCGCCGCCCGCTCTGACTGCCCTTGCCCTTGCCCCTGCCCGTGCCCCTCTCCTTCCCCTGCTCAGAGCGGGCAGGGGCAGGGGCAGGGGCAGGGGCAGGGGCAGGGGCAGGGGCAGGGGGAGAGAGGGTTGATCTGGACCTGCTGCCTTGTGCGGGCAATACCTGATCTCGGTGCCAACCCCCCTCGTCGATCGAAGCCTCGCGTGGGAGCTGCTGCTGATGCTCGCCCAGCGTGCGCGTGCGCTGCGCCCGCTCTGTGCCGAGGCCGGCTTCGCGCGGCGCGCCGACGGCTGGAGCGAGGTGCCCGCGCACGACGCAGAGCTGTGGGTCGATCCCGTGCGCAACACTGTACGCGGGCTCACCAGCGACGCCGAGCCGCTGTGCGCGCTGTTATTGCCGCTGGTGGTGGGCGCCCGCGCGTCGTCGTTGGTGGTCGCGCACCTCGGGCAGAGCCTCGATGGCCGCGTCGCCACGCCCACCGGCGAGTCCCAGTACATCACCGGGCGTGAAGACGTGGTGCACACGCACCGCCTGCGCGCGCTGTTCGACGCGGTGATCGTCGGCGTGCGCACGGTGCAGCTCGACGACCCGCAGCTCACCACGCGCCACGTCACGGGCCCGCACCCCACGCGCGTGGTGCTCGACCCGCAAGGCAAGCTGATCGGCCCGCGCAAGCTGCTCGAAGACGGCGTCGCCAGCACGCTGGTGATCACGGCCCGCGAGCGCATCCGCGAGCGCGCACGGCTCGGTCACGCGGAGTGGCTAGGGCTCGGCTGCCGCGATGGCCGCTTCGATCTCGGCGAGCTGCGCGCGCTGCTGCGCGAGCGCGGGCTGTCACGGCTGTTCGTCGAGGGAGGCGGCGTGACGGTGTCGCGCTTCCTCGCCGCTCGTGTGCTCGATCGGCTGCACGTCAGCGTGGCGCCGATGATCCTCGGCTCGGGCGCGCCGGCGTTCGCGCTGCCCCCGATCGACCGCCTCGATGAAGCGCTGAGCCCCACCTGCCGCACCTTCGCGCTCGGCAGCGACGTGCTGTTCGACTGCGAGTTACACGCGCGCAGCGCCCAGGCGGCCGAGTAGTGCTGTTCGTGGTGCCCGGGCCGGAGGCACCCGTCAGCGGAGGCAATCGCTACAACGACGCGTTGATCCACGCGCTCGGCGCCGCGCGCATCGACGCCGCCGCGCTCGATGTTCATGCACTCGCGTCCGAAGTGTGGGTCGACAGCCTGTACCTCACGCTGCTGCCTCGTCTTCGCGGGCGTGTTCGGCAGCTCGGCTTGCTCGCGCACTCGCTGCCTTCGCTGCTCGCGCAGGCCGCGGGCCAGCGCACCGAGATCGATGAACGCGCCTTGTTGGGGCTGCTCGACTGCGCGGTCGCTCCGAGCGAGACCATGCGCGACTGGCTGCTCGAGCGTGCACCTGGGCTGCGTGTGCGCGTCGTCGAGCCGGCGGTCCACGCGTTGCCGGTGCGTGCGAAGGCCGGCGCGCTGCACGCGGTGCTGGTCGCGAACCTGCTGCCGAACAAAGGCGTGCTGCCGTTCCTGGCGTCGCTCGCGTCCAAGCTGCACCCGCAAGATCAGTTCACGCTGCGCGTGATCGGTCGGCTCGATCTCGATCGAGAGTACGCGGCGCGTTGCGTCGCATTCGCGGAGTCGCGCGTCGTGTTCGTCGGCGGCGTGCCGTACGCCGAGCTGCTCGCCGAGTACGCGCGCGCGCAGGTGTGCGTGTCCGCATCACGTAGCGAGTCGTACGGAATGGCGGTCGCCGAAGCGCGCGCGAGTGGCTGCATCGTGCTCGCACGCGGGGGCGGACACGTGGCGAAGCTCCTCGATCCCGCGAGCGACGTGCTGGTAGAGAGCGACGACGCTTTGGTCGATGCGCTGCTGGAGTTGGTGCGTGATCCGCGGCGCTGCGCGAAGAGATCACGACGCGCGCTCGCGTCGCGCGCAGCGACGCGCAGCGCAAGCGACGTGGCGCGCGAGTTCCTGCGCGGTTGATCGCGACGCGTACCAAGGCGAGCACATCGTCTACGCATGCGAGGCGTTTTGGCGTGCGCGGCAGAAAGTCTCGGTTTTTCATGAGAATCGCTCGCGTGTCGTTTTCTCGCGTCGAGCAGGAATCCGAAGCAAGCATTCGCGCGTAGGACTTGGAAGCCACTGGGGAGGATCCATGGAAAGTAACGAACTGACGCGCAGGCAGCTGCTCGTACGCAGCGCTGTGACGGCGACGACCTTGTCGCTCTCGATGTCGATGTTGGCGGCCGCGCGCACCGCGAAGGCCGAAGTCAATCCGCCGCGCGACGCGACCGCGGACAACACCGCGCTCAACGCGCTGCTCAAGGCCGAGTACGACGCTATCGCCACCTACACCGCGGGCGCCGGCATCATCGCCGCCGACACCGCCACGGACGCAGGACTGCGAGACACGGTGACCAAGGTCGCCGTGCACTTCCAGGATCAGCACAAGCAACACGCGGCCGCGCTCAAGGCGCTGATCGAGGCCAACGGCGGCACGGCTGCCACGGATGACGGCAAGGCGTCGATCCCGGCGTCGTTCAGCGCCGCTCCTCAGACCACGACCTCGGTGATCCAGCTCGCGGCCGACAAGGAGCGCGGTGCAGCCTTCACCTACGCGTCGGTCTTGCAGACGATCAGCACCGCCGCGGCAGCCAAGCTGATCGCGTCGATCGGCGGCGTCGAGTCGCAGCACTTCGTCGTGCTCTACCTGCTCGCCGAAGGTCTGATCGCGGGCAACCCCAAGACCAACAGCATGGCGGCACTGGTCGTTCCTGCTGCCTTCATCCTCGACGTCGGCCCCGCGGGCTCCGTCAACCTCGACAACTTCCCGGCTCTCGATCAGCTGCTGGCCTACGACGTGAAGCCCGCCTGAGCACGCCCACTACACGACGAAGCAAGGAGAGCCGATCATGAAAGAGCTAGAAGAGAAGAAGCCGCGCCGCGAGTTGCTGGGTGCGGGCACGTTGGCGATCGCAGGTGCACTGTTCGCGGGCTTCGCAGCCGCATGCAGCGATGACGACGACAAGGACGACAGCCCCGGACCCACACCCGACGGCGGCGTCGACGCGACCGTTCGCCCGCTCGATGCGAGCGCCGACACCGCGGTGCCGCTCGACGCGGCCGTGGTCGACGCAGACGTGAGGGTGCTCAACGCGTTGCTCTCGGCCGAGTACAACGCGATCGCCGCGTACACCGCGGGCGGACCGCTCGTGCAGAGCGCCCCCGATACGGACCCGCTCAAGCCGTTGAGCGCCACCATCGTCGCGATCGCGACCAACATCGCGACCCAGCACGGGCTGCACGCAGCCGCGCTGGTCGATGCCATCAATGCGCTGGGCGGCACGCCGATCACCAAGGAGTCGGTGTTGTTCACGCCGCCGGCCGGCTTGATCGCCAACCCGACCATCACCAACATCCTCAAGTTCGCCACCGGCGCCGAGCGCGCCGCGGCGGTCGCGTACAACAAGGCGGTCGAGGGCCTCGAGGCGGCCAAGCATCGCTACCTCGCGAGCGCGATCGAAGGCGACGAGTCGCAGCACTTCATCATCCTCGCGGCGCTCGTGCTCGGCCTCGCCAGCCCGGGAGAGAAGCTGACGGTGACGACTGCCACCCAACTGCCACCCAAGGCGTTCGTGCGCTCGGTCGGCTCGCAGGGCGGGCTAGAGACGCTGACGTCTTACTTCCCGAGCGCCTGACCCGCGTGCTGGGCCTTCATGCCCAGCACGCGAAGCTGCCTTCAGGCCTTCGGAGTTGGCCGCACGGCGGCGACAATACGTGCGCAACGGGCGTTGGCCGCAGCGCGCGGAGTAGAGTCGCGCGCCGTCTTGCGACGACGAGGTCGGTCGGTGCTTGGCCCGCGAGGAGATCCAGGCGGTATCCGATACGCCTGACCCGCAAACTTCGGGTCCTCGTCGTGCTCCGAGCAACTTGGAAGGACGGATCGAGGTACGAGTTGTCCGATCTGGCGCCGACGTCAGGCGGTGGTTACTCGAACCGCGGCCGCCGGTCTCCGTCGCGAGTCCTGCCCGAGGTCCGGGCTGCCGCGCCGCAAGCCGGCCCGTAGGCGCTTGCCTGATGCTGCGCGGCGACGGTCTGCGGGCTCAGACCGCGCTCGTGCGAGTGGGCGGTCGCTCGACGGTGACCGAGATCTAGGCCTGATCTAGGCCCGATGATACGTCTGCCGTGCGCGACGTCGTGGTGCCGGTGCTTGCTGGCAGCCGAGATCTTGCCGGCGACGGCATCCGACGCAGAGACCGTGATCACTAGCACAGCCAAAGGCGAGAACAGCGCCGCCGCGCGCGGTGACGACGACGACGATGGGGATGGCGGCGTCACCGTCGTCGCGGACACGATCGAGAGGTCGTCGGCGACAAGGGCTACCATAAGGTGAGCACGATTCAGCACTTCGCCGACGAGGGCGTGCGCACTTACATCCCTGAACGCAATCAGCGTGGTGAACGCCATTGGCGGATGAGTGGTGGTGGTCGACATCGTCTACTCGCATTTCGACGATCCCGTGAAGCCTGAGGTTGAGTACGAAGGCAAGCGGTACGCCCTCAACCTGGTCGATCCGATCCGAAATGCGCAGCGCGAGCGCCAGCCGCGTCAGCCGCACACCGCCGCGTCGGCGCCACCTGTGTCTTTCGATCCATCACGAACGACCCAAGCGGCGGATGACGAGGAGGACTTCGACGCGACCTTCTGATCTGGGCTGGTTTGGCTTCCAAACAGCTCCATTCTCGAAGGAGCTCGGCGACGACGACCTTTGGATGCCGACTTCTAAGGTCGACCTCATCGCCGACCTCGCCGACGCAATCGAGTCACGCGCTACCGTGCTGCTCACGGGCGAGCCGGGCGTCGGCAAGACGTGCGTGCTGCGAGCACTGCGACGTCGGCTCTCACCCGACGTCTTCCGCCTGACGTACTGCCACAAGTGCGCCCGGCCAAGTGGGCAAGGAGAATGCGAATGCCATAGCCGAAACCTTGCATTGGAACCCATGCGGGTCGGCGTTCCCACCACCGTCCGGCCAAGGCTGGCCCCCAGCCGGAAGCGAGTCTTGCGCGGCGTCGGGTAACGGCGACGTGAAGCGTAGACAGCGAGCCCATGGGCCGTGTGATTCAGCCTCGAAAAGTATGATGTCAGGGAGCGGATCCATCACCGCTTTGCCGTCGACGACGCCAGCGCCGAAGACATCACCGAGTACGTAGCGTACAGGCTCAAGCTGGCGTGCGCCGAGAAGAACATCTTAGCGGCCGACGCCATGTAAGCCCCTTACAGATGGCCCCGCGGCGCAGTCGAGTTGGTCGTGTACGACGTGTGCATGAACCAAGTTCGTCGAGAGCGCCGGTTGGCTGCGGAGTGGCCCGCGTTGGTGGAGCAGTGGTCGAGTAGCGGGGAGACGGCGGAGCGGTATGCGGCGCGGATCGGCGTGAAGCCAGCGACGCTGGCGCGCTGGCGCAAGGCGGTGAGCAGTAAGTCACGTCCGGGCTCGCTGAGCCGCGCGAAGAAGAGCGGTGAAGGCGCCCAGTCGGTGTTCGCGCAGGTCCAGGTCGTGGAGCCGGCGACGCGGTCCGAGGGGCTGATCGAGTTGGTAACGCGTGATGGGCTCATCGTGCGTGTTCACGGGTCGGTCGATGTCGAGGCGCTGGGCGCCGTGCTCGGCTGCGTGTCGCGATGCTGACTCTGCCTTCGAACGTGAAGCTGTACCTAGCAACGGATCCGACGGACTGCCGCAAGAGCTTCGACGGGCTCAGCACCTTAGTGCAGGACAGCTTCGGGATGTCCGCGACGACGGGTGATCTGTTCATCTTCCTCAATCGGCGAGGCACGCAGGTGCGCATCCTCTTCTGGGACCGCGACGGATTCTGCGTGTTGATGAAGAAATTGGAGGCTGGCACGTTTCGTCGTGTGAAGACGTTGGAGGGCTCCACGCGCGTGGAGATCGACGCGGGCGAGCTCGCGATGTTGCTCGAAGGCATCGACGCGCCGAAAGTGCGCAGGCGAAAGCGCTACGTATTGCGGCGCGAACCTGCGCAAGACGGTGGCCTGCACGATCGTCCGTGCTAGCCAATCCTCGTTCGATGTCGCGGACGAAAGCGAACGGCAAGAAGAGCAAGGCGGCGCGCGCGCCGCAGCGGATGGTCGCGCCCGTTGCGCGCGCAGGTGCCATCACTGCACTCGAAGCACGCGCACGCGAGTTGAATCTGTCGAGCGAACAGAGTGCGTTCGTCGCGTCGTTGCTCGCATCCTTCGCCCAACTAGGCAGCGACCACGATGTGCTCGCCAGCGAGCGCGACGGCCTCGCCAGCGAGCGTGATGGCCTGGTCAACGAGCGCACGGCACTGGCCGCCGAGTTGGCGCGCGCAGAGCTTCGCATCAAGAAGCTGCTGTTCGTGAGGTACGGCCACAGCACCGAGAAACTCACCCGGGACGAGCTGATGCAGCTGGTGCTGAGTTTCGGGGCAACGCAAGAGCAGGCGGAGGCGCAAGAGCCGGAGGTGCCGCACGCGCCAGCTCCCGACGAACCTGTCGAGCAGTCCGCCGGCGTAGAGAACGCACCTGCTTCTCCGTCGGGCAAGCCGAAGAAGAAGCGTCCGAACCATCCAGGTCGCACGGCGCTTTCGCCCGAGCTCGAGCGCATCTTCGAACGTAAGCCCCTTAAGCCCCTTACGGATCACCTCGCGGCGTGTGCGTCGGATTCGAGTACGACGCAGGCATGAACCAGGTGCGGAGGGAGCGTCGCAGCGCGTCGGAGTGGCCCGCGCTGCTTGAGCAATGGTCTCAGAGCGGTGAGAGCGCAGCACGGTTTGCGTCGCGCATCGGCGTGAGGCCGGCGACGTTGGCTCGCTGGCGGAAGGCCGTGAGCGAGAAGCCATGGGCGACCGATGGGCTGAGCCGAGAGAAGAAGAGCGTGACGAAGACGTCGTCTGTGTTCGCACGCGTCGAGGTCGTTGAGCCGCCGCGCCGGTCTGCGGGGCTGGTCGAAGTGGTGATGCAGGGCGGCTTGGTCGTACGTGTGCATGGCGGCGTTGATGCGGATACGCTGAGCGCGGTGCTCGAATGTGTGGCTCGATGCTGACGTTGCCGTCGAGCGTGAAGCTGTACCTCGCGACGGAGCCGACGGACTGCCGCAAGAGTTTCGGTGGACTGAGCACATTGGTGCAGGACAGCTTCGGGTTGTCGGCGACGACGGGCGATCTGTTCATCTTCCTGAACCGGCGCGGAACCCAGGTGCGCATTTTGTTTTGGGACCGCGACGGCTTCTGCGTGCTGATGAAGAAACTGGAGGCCGGCACATTCCGCCGCGTGAAGACGGCACAGGGCGCATCGCGCGTGGAGATCGACGCGGGCGAACTCGCGATGCTGCTCGAAGGCATTGATGCTCCGAAGGTGCGCAGGCGAAAGCGCTACGTGAAGCCTCCGAGCGCGGAGCAAATCGGTGGCCCCCAAGATCGCCCGTGCTAGCTCATCGACGGCAATGTCGCGCTCGAAGTCCAAGAGCAGCAAGAGCAAGAATACGCGAGGCGCGCATCGGCCCCCCGCGCCAGACGCGCGCGCTGCGCAGCTCGCCACACTGCACGCGCGCGCTCGCGAGCTGAACATGTCGACCGAGCAGAGCGAGTTCGTGGCGTCGCTGCTCGCATCCTTCGCGCAGCTAGGCGGCGAGCGCGATATTCTGGCGAGCGAGCACGACGTCCTCGCCAGCGAGCACAAGGAGCTTGTTCGAACGCAGGCAGCTCTGGCGGCCGAGCTCGAGCGCGCGGAGCTACGGATCAAGAAGTTGCTGTTCGTGCGCTACGGCCACAAGACCGAGAAGCTCACGCGCGACGAGTTGATGCAGCTGATGCTGAGCTTCGGTGCCACGGCAGAAGAAGCGGCGGCGGAGGAGCCGAATATTCCGCACCCTCCGGCTCCTGAAGAGCCGGTCGAGCCCGCGCCCGCCGAGCCCGAGCCTGCGGCGAACGACAAGCCCAAGAAGAAGCGACCGAACCATCCTGGACGCACGGCGTTGTCGCCGAATCTCGAGCGCGTCATCACGCTGGTGCCGGTGCCTGCCGACCAGCGCCGTTGCGTGTGCTGCCAGCACGAAATGCACAGCGTCAAGTTCGTCGACCACGAGCGCATCGAGTACGTACCCGCGAAGGTGGTCGTACACGTCGAGCGGCGCGAGGTCCTCGCGTGCAAGCAGAGCGCCTGTCGCGGCGACATGACGACCGCACCACGCACGGACGAAGACGGCAGCCGGCGACGCGCCGGCGCCTCGCTCCTTGCGCAGCTCATCGAAGCCAAGTGCGACGACGGCTTGCCGGTCGAGCGCCAGCGCGACCAGTGGCTGCGGCTCGGATTTGAGGTGCCTGCCAACACTCTCTATACGTACTGGAGGCACGGGACCTCGCTGCTGGTGCCGCTCGCTAAGGTCGTGCTCGCCACTGTGCTCGCCGAGCCCATCGTCGGTGTGGACGACACTGGGATGCCCGTGCTCGACAAGAGTCGCAAGGCGGGCATCTACAAGGGACACCTGTGGTGCTTCACGGGCAAACGCCTGGTGGCGTACGCCTTCACCGAGAGCTGGAGTGCCGACGAGGTCGCGCCGTTTCTGTTCGCGATCGAAGGCTTCATCCAGTGCGACGACTACAAAGGGTACAGCCGCGAGCTCGAGATGCCCGATGGCGAGCGGCGTGTGCTCGTGCTGCCCGAACAGCGCTTGGGCTGCCTGATGCACGTGCGCAGGCGCTTTCACGAAGCGCTCAAGCTCGGCGACAAGCGCGCGGCGCGCGGCATCGAACTCATCGCGGAGCTGTACGAAGTCGAGCGTGCCGCCAAGGAGCAGGGCCTCGACGCGGACGCGCGTTTGGCGCTGCGCGCCGAGCGCTCGCTGCCCGTCCTGGACCAGTTCGACGCGTGGGTCGACGCCCTCAAGCCGACGTGCCTTCCGACATCGCCGCTCGGCAAGGCCGTGGGCTACGCCACGCACCAGCGCCCGTTCGTGCGGCGCTGCTTCACCGACGGTCGCTTCGAGATCGACAACGGACACACCGAGCGTGTGCTGCGCGAGCCCTGCATCGGTCGCAAGAACTACCTCTTCACTGGCTCCGCCGACGCAGCCGAGCGCTTGGCCGCCGCCTACACCCTCGTGCAGTCCTGCCGCATGCTCGGCTTCGGAGCGCGCGACTACCTCATCGACGTGCTCAGCAAGCTCGACGCCGGCTGGCCCATGCGCCGCATCGCAGAGCTCGTCCCCGACCGCTGGGCACTCGAGCGCGGACTGCTCACGCAGCGCGAACAGACCTGACAGCAGCTGGGTCGAGAGGCTCATCCGCAGCTCGTTCTGACACGACCCGCGGCGGCAGAGGTGAGGCTGCCCGTAAAGGGCTTACCTTCGAACCCACCATCGCCGTGCCGGCGGAGCAGCGGCTGTGCGTGTGCTGTCAGCACGAGATGCAGACCGTCGATGTCGTGGAGCACGAGCGAGTCGAGTACGTGCCTGCCAAGGTGGTTGTGCACGTCGAGAGGCGCGAGAAGCTCGCTTGCCGGCAGAGCGGCTGCCGCGGCGACATCACGACCGCACCACGTTCCGAGGAAAGCGGCGGCCGACGACGTGCAGGCGCCTCGTTGTGGGCGCAGTTGATCGAGGCCAAGTGCGACGACGGTCTGCCCGTGGAGCGTCAACGCGATCAGTGGCTGCGCCTCGGCTTCGACGTGCCGGCCAACACGCTCTACACGTACTGGACGCACGCTACTTCGCTGCTGGTGCCGCTCGCCAAGATCGTGCACTCGATGGTGCTCGCCGAGGACATCGTCGGCGTGGACGACACGTCGCTGCCGGTACTCGACAAGAGCCGCAAAGCCGGCATCTACAAGGGCCACTTGTGGTGCTTCACCGGCAAGCGACTGGTGGCGTACGCGTTCACGGAGAGCTGGAGTGCGGACGAGGTCGCTCCGTTCCTGTTCGCGATCAACGGCTTCATCCAATGCGACGACTACAAGGGGTACAGCCGCGAGCTCAAGATGCCCGACGGCTCGCGTCGTGTGCTCGTGTTGCCCGAGCAGCGGCTTGGTTGTCTGATGCACGTTCGTCGGCGCTTTCACGAGGCGCTCAAGCTCGGAGACAAGCGCGCTGCGCGCGGCATCGAGCTCATCGCGCAGCTGTACGACGTGGAGCGCGTCGCCAAGGAGCAGGGCTTGGGCGCGGCCGAGAGGCTCGCGCTGCGCGTCGAGCGTTCGCTGCCCGTGCTCGACCAGTTCGATGCATGGGTCGATCAGCTCAGGCTCACGTGTCTTCCGACCTCGCCTCTCGGGAAGGTCGTGGGGTACGCTGCGCACCAACGTCCGTTCGTGCGGCGCTGCTTCACCGACGGCCGCTTCGAGATCGACAACGGCCACACCGAGCGCGTGCTGCGCGAACCGTGCATCGGTCGTAAGAACTACCTTTTCACCGGCTCTGCGGCGGCCGCCGAGCGCCTGGCCGCCGCCTACACCCTCGTGCAGTCCTGCAGGCTGCTCGGCTTCGGCGCGCGGGACTACCTCATCGATGTTCTCACCAAGCTCGATGCCGGCTGGCCCATGCGCCGCATCGCCGAGCTCGTCCCCGATCGCTGGGCACGCGAGCGCGGGCTGCTCACGCAGCGCGAACAGGCCTGACAGCAACTGGGTCGAGAGACTCATGCGCCACTCGTTCTGACACGGCCTGTGGCGGATCAGACGGGGCTGCCCGTAAGGGACTTACGACGCCATCCACCTGATGCACGAGCACGCCACCGGTGCGCTGCGCGACATCGACCGCATCGCACATGGAGCCATGCGCGATGCCGCGCGCCACAAGCGCAAGACCGTCGACCGCGAGGCCGTCGAGCGCGTTCTCGCCGGTCGAATGCCCATCGCCTTAACGCTAGGGCGCCGCCGCATGATGGCCATCACGACCGCTCGCCTCTGTGCGCGGCCGTAAATGGCCATTGCGCTGTCGGTCCTCGGCACCAACCTGATGCCCATCACGTCGCGCTCAAACTCGCGGGCAAGCG
>DASUME010000795.1:0-2842 GCA_036277895.1 Polyangiales bacterium | reverse complement strand
CTTTGTGCGTTAAGTGCGGGGTGGAGCAGTCTGGTAGCTCGTCGGGCTCATAACCCGAAGGTCGTTGGTTCAAATCCAGCCCCCGCAACCAAGCGCGAAGAGCAGAACGCCCCAGGTCGACAGACCGGGGCGTTTCTGCGTTGGGCACTTCGCGGAGAATCTGACGATGTTTGACGCGCGCTCAACCGAGCCGCAGCTCCTTGCCATTGATCACGGCAATCACCTTGAGCTCGCCTCCCATCGCCTCGACCATTTCGCGCATGCGCCCGATCTTGTGATCTTCGCGTTGCTCGAACCGCGAAACCTCGCTCTGCGTCATGTTGGCAAGCTCGGCGACTTGGGCCTGAGAGAGCCCCGCCTCCTCGCGCAGTGCGCGGAACGTGACGGCCTGCGCTTCTGCGTCTGCTTCGATGCGCGCAATGGTCGACCCGTCGATCTTGCCCTTACGATTCTTGATGTCCTTCCACCTATGGGCGGTCATGGCTTGGCTCCTTGCTCGAGCAGGTACTGCTCCCAAATCTTCTCGGCCTTGGGGATGAACCAAGCATAGAACCGGTCGTCGCCCGCTTTGGCCGCGCCCAGCAGCAGCACAGCGTCTCGCGCCGGGTCGAAGGCGTACGCGATCCGGATCTGGTCCCCAGCGGCCTTCACACGCAGTTCCCGAAGGGCGTACTTCGAGCCGTTCAACGCGCTGCACAAGGGGAACGGGAGCTGCGTGCCAAACTGCTCAAGCTTCGCCACCATCTCGAACACCGCGCGGCCGGCCGCGTCGTCGAGGTCATCCTCGTACCAGTCGCGGAACTCATCCGGTGCGATGACCTCGACCATCTTTCCGATGATGCACTGCGCAGCATATGCACTCAACTACATAACGCACCTGAGTTGTCGTTCCTGGGCGAGCGGTCACTGATCCACTCAGGTCTGTTGGCCACGACCGCGAGTCACTCGTCCTGGTGCCTCGGCGCGCGTGTACGTGGGAATCTCGGCGCCCATCGTGGCCCACGCGGCGAGCGTGAGCTGCCAGACCATCGCCACGCGCCAGCGAACGCGGACCGGCGTCGATTTCCACTTCGGGCACTCCCCAACCTCACGCGTTGGTGCCCGCGCAACCGCCCGCTTAGCGAGAACAGCGGCGGGCAATCTGTGCCGAGCGTGAGCCGCCAGACCATCGCCACCACAGCTCGGGCGCCGTCCCAACTTGTCCGTTCCGCCCGGGTCGCGCTCACTTGCTCGAGGGTCCTTGGTCGTGGCCTGCACCGAGGCTGCGCTTTGGGTGGCGGTAGTAGTGCTCGATCTGTTCGACGATGCGCACGCTCGCGAAGCGCTTTTGCACTGCCAGCAGGTCGCTCAGCACTGCGGCCGGATCGAGCGCGCACGCCGCGCAGACTGCGGAGAAGTCGCGCGGGACATGGGCGACGGCTGGCGCTCGCGCGACCCAGCGAAACGTAGTGACGATGCCCCGGACGAACGCGCTCGTGGTGAACACGTGCGTCAGCGCGTCGCCCGGTCCTCGGCTGAAGGTCTCGGTGAGTAGCTTGCGCTGCGCGGCGTTGGGGCCTCCGCCGTCCGTCGCGACGAACACGCTGAGCACACCCCTGGCTGTGGACATGGTTCGGCCGACCTGGTCGACGTAGGCCTTCCATTCCGCCACGTCGGGAGCTGCGCTGGTGTGGAGCAGGATCAGGTAGTCGGCCCCTCGCCCTGCCCCTTGCTGAAATGCGAGCGTTCTCATGGCACTCCCGGGGCCGGCTGAGCATTCGACGGCAGCCTGATCTTGAACTCCCTCCCGGGCTCCGTGAAGTTCTGCGTCACGAAGTGGTGCGCACGATGGTCAGCGAAGTCCTCCTCGATCTCAAGCATCAGTCTCTGCAGAGACCGCGTGCACCGTCTGCCCCGTCACATCGAACGTCAGCTTGCCGCGTAGCCCAAATCGCCGCGCTTGAGATAGAGAAACAGCACGAAGCCCCACCAGCCGAGCAGGCACAGGAACGACACCAGTCGGGCTGTCTCCTGCATGGGCGCCGCGAGCGGGCCGGCCACAACCTCGAGCTCGGCGAGTGAGGCGTGCTGTGCCGACTCGTCCAGCAAGAAGGCGAGCTTGTCGACGGTGTACACGAACGAGGCGCACCACACGGCACGCATCGCCCACGGCGTGCGACGCACGAGCGCGAAGCCCATGGCGATCGACGCGGTCGCCAGCACGGCGTTGTAGAGTACGGCGGCGGCGCCGGTCAGCCCGCCGAACACCGGCACGGGCGAAGCCAGCGACGGCAGCGACCACACGCCGCTGAGCAGCAGCAAGACGCCACTGGACGCGATCGTGAAGTTACGCGGGCTCGGCCGCGCGCGCTGGCTGGGATCGGGCGCGCGCCACGCTGCGTCGATGCAACGTGCGCCGCAGAGACGGCAGAGCACGGCGTCGTCCTGGATTCGCTCCGCGCAGTACGGACACTTCACGGTGCCGAGCGTAGTCCCGAAGAGCGCTTGCGCGCCATCGCTGATGCGGTAGACACTGAACCGCATGGTTCACCATTCGCGCGCACGCCTCGATGCCTCGTTCGCCGCACTCTCGGACGCGACGCGCCGCGGCGTGCTGGAGCATCTTGGGCGTTCGGACGCTTCGATCACGGATCTGGCCGACAAGTTCCACATGACGCTGACCGGCATGAAGAAGCACGTCAGCGTTCTGGAGCACGCCGGCCTCGTCACCACGAAGAAGGTCGGGCGCGTGCGGACCTGCAAGCTGCGGCCAAAGCGGCTGGAGGAAGAAGCGGCCTGGATCGAGCGCTACCGCCAGTTCTGGGACGCACGCTTCGACGCGCTGGACGATGTCGTCGACGAA
>DASUME010000794.1:0-13984 GCA_036277895.1 Polyangiales bacterium | reverse complement strand
GAAGCCGCCCACCAAACTGAGTGCGACCTGGCGGTCGGCGCGGCGGTAGAGGCGGTAGGCATGGCGTTCGATGATCTGGCGGTCGTACATCCGGTGGGCGTCTCCTCAGTCAAGAGGTATCGGCCGGCGGCGGCGGGAGCTTGAGGGTGTGGAAGGCCTGAACACAGGGCTGGGTGGCTCCACCATGGCTCCACGAACTTGGAGAAACAGCGGGTTCGGGCGAGCACGGGAAAGCATTGAACGAACGCCCCGCCCTGCCAGCCAGCTTGCTGTTCGGCTCAAGAATCGGCTTGTTTTCCAGGCGATTCGAGCATGTCTGAGCAGCGATGAGCCTGAGTGCGAGGAACAGGACTTGAACCTGCACACCTTGCGGTACCGGATCCTAAGTCCGGCGCGTCTGCCATTCCGCCATCCTCGCGCGAGCTTGCGGCTCGGGGGGCGGGTTTGCCGCGTTGGGTGCTCGCTGTCAAGAGTGGGCGTAGGTGGGTGGGAAGTGGGGGCTGGGGGTTGCGGTTCTTGAGGGAGCGACGCAGCCTGGGGGCGCGATGGCGTTTTCGAGCCGGGCTCGGCAGTTCATGAAGTTTTGGGTGGTGCTGTCGGGGCTGATGTTCTTTGCGCAGTGCGCGCTCCGGTATGAGCCGCAGCTCAAGGTGATCCTGGGCAAGAAGCCGGCGGCGGCGCAGCAGCGGCCGTAACGGCTCGGCGGCATCGGCGTCAAACCGGGGCGGTGTAACGGATGCGCCGCTCGGGACCTATCTCGCTATGTCGCTCTCCGTCGCGCTCGATACGCACGCCGCACCTGGCTTCTTGAACCGCGTCGCGGGGCTGGTGCACACGCATCGGTCACGGCTGCTGGCGTATGCGAGGAAGCGCGGGCTGAACGCCGAGGATGCGCTGGACGTGGTGCAGGAGGGCTTCCTCACCTTCTTGCGCCTGCCTCAGGCCCTCACCGTGGCGGAGCCAGATGCGTTGAAGCTGCTGACGGTGTTGGTGCGCCATCAGCTGCAGAACCGGCGCCGCCAGAACGCGCGCACGTGGCCAAGCGAAGCCGCTCCCGCCATGCACCACGAGACCAGCGAGGAGCTGGTGGCGCGCGCGGAGGAGCTCGCTCGCGTCAACGGCTGCATCCTGCGCATGAACGCGCTGCAGGGTGACGTAATCCGGCTGAGCTTGCTCGACGAGCGCCCGTACGACGAGGTCGCCGCGGTGCTCGGCATCTCGGAGGGCTACGTACGCGTGCTGCTGCACCGCGCGCGCGAGCACGTGCGCAATTGCGAGGACCGGCTGTAACAAGCGCGCCCGCGAGCGACCTACGCCTTCAGAAGGAAAGCGAGGACAGCATGAAGGTGGCGATCGTAACCGGCGCATCGAGTGGAATCGGGCTCGCCCTGGCCGAGCGGCTCGCGAGCGAGCAGTACAGGGTGATCGGAGTCGCGCGCAACGTGGCGCGCATCCCGCCCACCGCAACCGCGGTCGAAGGCGACGTGGGCGATCCGGGGACCGCCCAGCGCGCCGTCGAGCGAGCGCTCACGCAGTTCGGACGGCTCGACCTGCTGGTGAACAACGCGGGCATCTTCATCGCGAAGCCGTTCCCGGAGTACACCGCGCGAGATCTCGCGCAGCTCGTGAACACCAACTTGAACGGCTTCGTGCACATGACGCAGCGTGCGCTGCCGGCGATGAAGGCGGGCGGGCACGTGGTCAACATCGGCACCTCGCTCTCCACGCAGCCGCAGGCGCAGGCCTCGAGCGCGCTCGCGATCCTGATCAAGGCGGGCATCGAGGCTGCATCGCGTGCGCTCGCGATCGAGTACGCCGAGCGCGGCATCCGCGTGAACACCGTCGCGGCCGGCGTGATCGACACGCCGATGCACACGCCGGAGAGTCACGCGTTCCTGCGCACGCTGAGCCCGGCCAACCGACTCGGCACCGTGGATGAGATCGCAGACGCCGTGATGTACCTGGAGCGGGCGAGCTTCGTCTCCGGAGAGGTCTTGCGCGTCGATGGCGGCGCGCATGCAGGGAGGTTCTGATGCTGGAAGTAACCTGGGGTCTGCAGGTGGACGACGCCGCGCTGTACGCCGACTACCGCGCGGCGATGAAGCCGATCCTGAGCTCGTTCGAGGGCGCGTTCGTGCTCGACCTGTGGGTCGCCGAGCGCCTGCTCGCGCCCACCGACGCGCCGTTCAACCGGCTGTTCACGATCCGCTTCGCCTCGGAACGATCGATGGAAGCCTTCTTCGCCCACCCCGACTACCTCGCCGCCAAGCGCACGTTCTTCACGCGCAGCGTCTCGAGCGTCAGCGAGCTCAGCCGACGTTCGCTTTGAGCGCGGCCGACTCGATCAGCTGCTGCGCGAGGCGCTCGCCTGCGCTCAGCACCAGATCCCCGATGCGATAGGCCGCCCGAGTGCCACCCGGCACGCGCATGCGCACGCCCTCGACCGCGCGGATCACGCCGATGATCGGCGTCAAGGCAGCGCGCGCCGCACTCGCTGGCAAGCCGAGCTGGTCGACGCTCTCGTCCCCGAGCAAGCGCCGCGTCATGCCGAGCCGGACCGCCATCTCCGCGCGCGCGATACGTCGCCGCCAGCCCTTGCGCGCGAACGTGATCGGCAGCTCGTACAGCGAGCGCGCGAGCCGGCGGCTGTCTTCACTCGGCGCCGGCTGGCTCAGCCCAACCAGATAGAGCGCACGCCTTCCCCCTGCGGCGTCGACCGGCAACAGCGCCTCGTCGATGCCCATCAGGTAGCCCACGTAACGCCACAGATGCACCAGCGCCTCCTCTTCGTCGCGCGAGAAGCGCAGCCCCCACTGCTTGCAGCCCTCGAGGAAGCCGGTCGAGAAGAGCAGGTTGGTGCCGAGCGTGTCGGCCTGGTTCAGCGGCACACCCCAGCGCGCATGATCCCAGTCGCGCGACAAGCTCGCGCGCACTCGCGCATGCACCATGCGCACGCGCAGCGTCGCGTCCCACGCCTCGCCGCCTGGCAAGATCGCGCCGGCGCGCTGAACCAGCCCCACGTACGCACCCGTGTGGATCAGGCGCCGCGCGGTGGCCGTCGTCAGCTCGCCGGTCGATACCAGCGCCTTCGCGATCGCGGCCGAGCGATAGCCCCCCATCAGCGCGAAGTCGGCCAGCACGAAGTTCCCGATCACGCCGGCCCGCCGTGCCGTGCGCGCGCCGAGCGACAGCGCCTCGACGTCCACCCAGAGCGGCACCTCTCGGCACTGGTCCAGGAGCGCGCGGGTCGCCGCATCGCTGGGCGCGCTCACGCACGCATCCGCGAGCGGGTCGCCGCGCTCCAGCGCACGCGCCAGCAACTCCACCTGCGCGGGCGACGGCGACCCCACGCCGCGCGTGAACAGCCGGCGATACTGGGCCACCAACGCGGGGTCCGGATCGTCGATGGGGTTTCGGAAACGGCTCGGGATCGCCATGCGTACAACATGGGGTCGTTGGCGCGCGCGGACCGTGTGCAAGCTCTTCTAGCGCCGGCCCGCGACACCTGGCAACGTGCGTACCGATGCAGCGACTCTCGGGCCTGGACGCGTCGTTTTTGTACCTGGAGACCCCCACGATGCACATGCACGTGGCCATGGTCGCCGTGCTCGACCCCAAGTCGATGCCCGGAGGATACGACTTCGAGCGCCTCCAGCACTACATCGATCGCGGGGTGCGCACCCAGCCCCAGCTGCAGCGCCGCCTGGTCGAGGTCCCGCTCAAGATCGACCACCCGGTCTGGCTGGAGGAGCCGCACTTCGACACGCTGCACCACATCCGCCGCGTCAGCTGCGCGGCCCCGGGCGGCCAGGCGGAGCTGGCTGCCCTGGTCGGCCGCATCATGAGCACGCCGCTCGACCGCGCCAAGCCGCTCTGGGAGGGCTGGGTGATCGAGGGCCTGGAGGGCGGCCGCGTGGCGCTGGTCGCCAAGGTGCACCACGCGATCACGGACGGCGTCTCGGGCTCGCAGATCCTGTCGGCCATGTTCAGCGGCTCGCCCGAGGCCCCGCCGCGCGAGCCCTTGCGCGCCCACGAAGACGATGAGCCCGTGCCCTCCGAGGTCGACCTGCTGCGCGACGCCCTGGCCGCGCGCATCGCCCGCCCGAAGGAGATCGTGCGCATGTTCAAGCGCACCTCCAACGCGGTCAAGGAGCTCTACGAGCGCCGCAAGGATCCCGAGCACCAGGCGAACGTCAGCGTGTTCGACTCGCCGCGCACGCGCTGGAACGGCCCGCTCTCGGCCCAGCGCAGCGTGGGCTTCGCGCGCGTCCCGGTCGCGGATGTGAAGACCATCCGCAAGGCGTTCGGCGTCAGCGCCAACGAGGTCGTGCTCGCGATCTGTGCCGGCGCGCTGCGCTTCTACCTGGAGCAGCGCGGCGAGCTGCCGCTGGCGCCGCTGATCGCGGCCTGTCCAATCGCCACCCGCGTGCGTGGACAATCGGGCAACCGCGTCTCGGCGATGGTGACCTCGCTCGCCACCCACCTGGAGAGCCCCGCCGAGCGTCTGCGCACGATCCGCGCCGTCACCCGCAACGCCAAGCAGGAGCACGACGCCCTCGGCGGCGACCTGATCCGGAGCTGGGCCGAGCTGGCGACCCCGGGCCTCGTCACCACCGCTGCCAGGCTCTACTCCAAGTACCGGCTCTCGGAGCTCCATCGGCCGATGTTCAACCTGATGATCTCGAACGTGCCCGGCCCGCGCGTGCCGATCTACCTGGCGGGAGCGCAGCTGGCGGCGATTTATCCGCTCGGCCCGATCTCCGAGGGCGCCGGCCTGAACATCACCGTGATGACCTACACCACGCACGTGGATTTCGGCTTCATCACCTCGCCCGCCCTGGTCGACGACATCGATCAGCTGGCGGCCTTAGTACCGCCGGCCACCCGCGAGCTGCTGCAGGCTGCGGAATCTGCGCAGCCCGTGGAGAGCCACAAGCAGTCCTGATTTTGATGACGCCGCCGAACTAGGCTACACCGACGATCTGGCATGCGGCTCTCCCTCGGCATCGATCTCGGCACGACCAACAGCGTGGTCGCGAGGAATGCCCAGGTCCTCTCGCTGCTGGAGGGCGATCAGCGCATGCCGCTCCTGCCCTCCGCGGTGGCCTTTCTCCCGGACGGCGGCGCCGTGATCGGCTCGGCGGCTCGCGAGCGCAAGCCGATCGACCCCAAGAACACGGTCTACGCCTCCAAGCGGCTGATGGGCGAGACCATGAGCTCGGCCGCGGTGCGCTCGTTCCAGGTGCAGTACCCGCACGATCTGGAGCCCTCGCCCCGGGGCGGAGTGCAGTTCGTGACTCGCGCGGGGCCGATCCGGCCGGGGGAGGTGGCGGCGCTGATCGCCTCGCACCTGTGCATGCGCGCGGCCTTCCACCCGGCCCAGGTCTCCACCGTGGTCACCGTGCCGTCATCGTTCCGCGACACCGCGCGCCAGGAGACCGTGAAGTCGATCCGGCGCGCGGGCTTCACGGACCTGCGCCTGCTGGAGGAGCCGGTCGCCACCGCGGTGGCCTATCTGCACCGCGCCAACCTGCGCTACGCGGCGGTCTACGATCTCGGCGGCGGCACGTTCGACTTCGCGGTGATGGACTGCTCCAAGTTTCCGTTTCGCATCCTCGGCCACGCCGGCGATCCCTACCTCGGCGGCGACGACGTCGACAACGCGCTGGCGGCGGTGGTCTCCGAGCACGTGCTGCGCACCAGCAACTGGGACCTGCGCTCGGACCCGATCGTGTTCGCGCGCTTGATGCTCGCCTGCGAGCAAGCCAAGTGCGCACTCTCGCTCAGTGAGACCGCCAGCATCGACATCGCCACCATCGACCCCGCCGCGCCCGAGACGGTGGCCGCCTTCACGGTCGATCGCGAGATGTTGTACGCAGCCGCCAACCCGCTGCTCAGCCGCACGTTCGGCATCTGCGACGAGGTGCTCGCGAGCGCCAAGCTCAAGGCGCGCGACGTGCAGGCCGTGTTCATGGCCGGCGGCAGCACGCGCTTGTTCATGCTGCACGCGATGGTGAGCGCGTACTTCGGCAAGCGCCTGCGCGTGGACCTCAACCCGGAGCACGTGGTGGCGCTCGGTGCGAGCATGGTCGCCGCGCGGCCGGAGCTGTGGCCGCTGCTCGATCCCGTCGAATGAAGGTCGCGGCGTTCTTCGATCTCGATCGCACTCTGATCCGCGAGAACAGCGGCAAGCTGTACGCGTACAACGAATACCGCGCGGGCCGCATGAGCGCATGGCAGCTGGCCAAGAGCGCGTACTGGCTGGCGCTGCATCACTACGCGCTGCTCGACGTGGAGAGCGCGTACGGCAAGGCCGCGATGCACTGGCGCGGGGTGCCGGGCAGCGAGGTTGCATCGTTGGCGAAGCAATGGTTCGCGCGCGACGTCCACGAACGTCTGACGCCAGGCGGAAGGCGCGCGCTCGACGAACATCGCAACGACGGGCACATGCTCGTGTTGCTGAGCAACACGTCGCAGTACATCGCCGCGGCGGCGAGCGAGAGCTGGCAGCTCGACGCCTGGCTCGCGAACGCGATCCCGTGCGACGCGCAGGGCCGCATCCTCGGCACCATGGGCTCGCCGCTGTGCATCGGTCCGGGCAAGGTGCACAAGGCCGAGGCATTCGCGATGGAGCACGAGATCGATCTCGCGCAGAGCTACTTCTACGGCGACTCGATCACCGACGCCCCGATGCTGGAGCGCGTGGGCCACCCGCGCATCGTCAACCCCGATCCCGGCTTGGCCAAGATCGCCCGCGAGCGGGGCTGGCCGGTGGTCAGCTTCTGAGGATCACAAGCGAGCACATCCAGCGCACAGGCGTGCATTGACTTGGAGCCCCCCCGGATTTGGTAATTGAGGTGGGGGTTCGATGTCCCAAGGTTTAGCGGCGCCTCGTAGCGATGCGCCGGCGTCCGTGATCGCAGGTCGCTACGACGTGACGCGACTGCTGGGTCAGGGCGGAATGGGCTCCGTGTACGCGGTCGTCGACCGCACCAACGGCGCGCGGCTCGCGCTGAAGCGGCTGCACGGCAACACGCGCGAGAAGGCCGGCTCGCTGTTCGAGCGCGAGTACCGCACGCTCGCGGGCCTGCGCCACCCCAACATCGTCGAAGTGTACGACTACGGCACCGATGAGGAGGGCGCGTACTACACGATGGAGCTGGTCGAGGGGCGCGACCTCAGCACCCGCGCGCCGTTGCCCTGGCGCAAGGCCTGCGGCTACCTGCGCGACACCGCGTCGATCCTCGGCCTGCTGCACGCGCGGCGGCTGCTCCACCGCGACCTCAGCCCACGCAACCTGATCGAGACCGCGGACGGCCAGCTCAAGCTGATCGACTTCGGTGCGCTGGCAGACTTCGGACCCGCGCACGATCTGGTCGGCACGCCGCCGTTCGTGGCCCCCGAGGCGCTGCGCACCGCGCCGCTCGATCAGCGCTCCGATCTGTTCGCGCTCGGCGCGCTCGGCTACTGGCTGATCACCGGCGCCAACGCCTACCCCGCGCGGCAGCTCGGCGACCTGCCGCAGCTCTGGCAGCGCGAGCCGATCCCGCCCTCCGCGATCGTCGCGGCCGCCAGGAACGAGCTGCTCGAAGCGCCGCCGCAGGAGCTCGACGATCTGCTCGCCGCGCTCTTGCGTGTCGAGCGCGCGGAGCGTCCAGCCAGCACCACGGAGCTGATCGATCGCCTGAACGCGGTCGCGGAGCTGGAGCCCGAGGCATCCGAGCTGGCGGTACAGGGCTACCTCGCGAGCAAGGTGTTCGTGGGCCGCGAGCGCGAGCGTGAGCGCTTCGCGGAGGCGCTCGCCGAGGCGCGAAGGAGCCAGGGCCAGGTGCTCGCCGTGGAGGCGGACCCGGGCGTGGGTCGCTCGCGCTTCCTGGACGAGCTGGCGGTGCAGGCGCAGCTCGATGGCGCACTCACGCTGACCATCGACGCCAGCACGGCACGCCGTCCCTACGCGGGCGCCGCGCAGCTGCTCGATCAGTGGTTTCAGGCGCTGCCCGAGCTCGCGCGCACCACCGCGCAGCCCCATGCGAGCGTGGTCGCGCACGCCGCGCCGGCCCTGCGCGCGCAGCTCGGCGTCGAGCGCCTGGCGCAGATCGCAGGCAACGCCGTCGAGGGCCGCGTGCGGCTGCAGAACGCGCTGCTGCAGGTGTTCTCCAGCCTGGCGCAGACGCAGTACACGGTGCTGCTGGTCGACGACCTGCAGGCGGTCGACGAGGAGTCGCAGGCGCTGCTGGCCGCCTTCGCGCATGGAGCGAGCAGCCTGCGCGTGTGCCTGGTCGTGAGCCTCGGCCGCGACCCACACCGCGAGTACACGCCGGCCGTGAACAGCCTCCGTGGGATCGCCACGCGCATTCGCCTGCTGCCGCTGAGCGCGTCCGAGACGCGCACGCTGTTGAGCAGCGTGTTCGGCGACGTCGCCTACCTGGACCGCATGGCCGAGCGCCTGTACCGCGTCAGCGAGGGCAACCCGGCACACACGCTGGAGCTGGCGCAGCACATCGTGCAGACGGGCAGCGCACGCTACGCCGAGGGCGGCTGGGTATTGCCCAACGACCTGGACCTGGACAGCCTGCCGCGTAGCCGCCAGGCGGGCTTGCTGACGCGCCTCGAGCGCCTTTCCGCGCCGGCACGCAGGCTCGCGCAGCAGATGAGCGTTCCGCACGGGAGCTGGACGGTCGCGCACGCGGTCGCGGGCTCGGGTCTGCCGGAGGCGTCGGTGCGCGAGCTGCTCGCGGAGCTGGAGCGCGAGCACGTGCTGCGCGGCGAAGCGGCGGGCCTTGCGGCGGTGCACGAGGACCTCGGCGACGCACTGTACCGCGAGCTCGACGTCGACGAGCGCCGGGCCGTGCACCGGCGACTCGGCGACGCGCTCGCCCGCGATCAGGACGAGAGCAGCTCGCCGGACGCCATGCGCGCGAGCGCGCACTACGCGCATGCCAACGATCTGGGGCGCTCGTTCGCGATGCTGCGGCTCTCGCTGCTGAGCTACGCGAGCGGCGACATCTCACGCATCAGCAAGGAAGCCGGCCTGCTCGAGGAGGTGTACCTCCTGCTACGAGACGGCGGCGCTGACGACTACGCGCTGGCTGGGCCGCTCGCCATGCTCTCGGTAGCCGGCTACTTCACCGACCGCCGCTACGCCGAGCGCTACGGAGACCTCACCCTGGCGACGCTGCAGCGCGTCCTGCGCTTGTCGGTCGCGCATGCGCTGCAGCGCTTCCTCGGCAAGCGTGTGGCGCTGTTCATCGCGCTGATCTGCGCGGCCGTACCGCTGGCGCTGCGACGGCGGCGCGCGATGCCGCTGCAGTTCAACGTGCGCGTGATGATCTCGGCCGCCTCGGCGCTGGTCGGCGCGGCAGCGGTCTGCCTCGATGGCGAGCGGGCAGCGCGCTACACGCGCTCGATCGAGCTGTTTCGTGCGCTCGGGCCCGACCACCCGGCGAGCGTGGTCTACCAGTTCAGCAAGACGATGACGCAGCAGACCATGGACCACCCGGCGCGCACCGCCAGCGCTGCGCGGGCCATGCTCGCGCGGCTGCGCAGCGATCGTCCGATCGAGATGCTGCCGGACAACGTACGCGCGAGCTACGTGGCCGGCTCCCTGCTGGCGCTCGGGGTGGTCGAGAGCTGGCGCGACAGCCCCGAGGTGCTCGCGATCGCGGACGAGCTCGAGCAGCTCAGCCCGATCTCCGCGATGGTCGCCGAGCACATCCGCGCCGGCTACTTCGCGGGCCAGGGAGACCTGGAGCGCGCGGCCGGCTGCCGGCGCCGGCTGGAGGTGCACGCGGTGCAGCAAGGCAGCGCGTGGCAGGTCGAGACGTGGGCTCCCGCGGACGCGATCAAGATCGGCTTGCGCACGCACGACGCCACGGTGATGAAGCGGGCGGTGCAGGAGCTGAGCAGGCTCAGCGCGAGCATTCGCTCGCTGTCCACGTCCGAGCTCAATGCGCGGATCGGCTACCTCGTCTTGCGCGGCAAGCATCAACAGGCGATCGAGCTGTACGAGAGCGAACACGGCGAGCGAGCGCGCGGCGCCGTTGGCTGGACGCGCGGACAGGGCGTGCTGGCGCGCGCCTACAACGCGCTCGGCAAGCACGAGCAGGCGCGCGAGCTGTGCATGACGGCGCTCGCGACGCTGGAGCCGGAGGACCTCGAGTACGCGGTCATGAACCTGGGCGTGCAGCTCGAGCTGGCGCTCGCAGAGGCGGGCATCGGCCGGCCAAAGCTGGCGCACGCGCAGCTCGACAAGCTGTTCGCGCAGCACGAGCCCAACCACAGCCCGCTCACGCTCGGCGCGCTGCACGATGCCCGTGCACGCGTCTGCCTGGCCGAGCGCGAGTTCGAGCGGGCGCGCACGGAGCTGCACAAGGCGCAGGCGCACTTGAAGCCGCTCGCGATCGCCTCGCTCAACGAGCGCGCGCGCGCGCTCGCGCGCCTGATCGATCGCAGCGAGAACCCGAAGGGCGTCAGCCTCGAGAGCGACGGCGCCGCGTTCGACAACGTGAACCACCTGCTGACGCGCGTGCAGCTGATGCTCAGCCAGCAGATGGACACCGAGCTGACGGCGCGCGCCAGCCGGTGCTTGCAGGTCGCGCTCGAGCTCTCGAGCGCGGACGAGGGCTTCGTCGTGCTGGCGGACTCGCAGGGCGAGCCCACCGCGCAGCTCGGCGGCAGCGGCGTGCCGGAGCCGGAGCTCGTGTTGTGGGCCGAGCAGAGCCTGCTCGATGCCGACGTCGACGAGCAGACCGTGATGACCGAAGACGTCGACTCGCAGATCGACTCCAACTACAAGGTCGTCGGCAGCAAGCGCTACTGCGTGGCCCCGCTGTGGGCGCGCCAGGACGGGCAGGACGGCGTGGTGGCCGCGCTCGTGCTCGGCTTCGACAACCGCGTGCCACGTATGCCCGAGCCCGCCGTGTTGCGGGCGATCGCCAGCCACCTGATCGCCCGCTGAGGTCCGTGTGTGAGCACGCCCAGAACCATCGCCGGTCGCTATCGCGTCGAGGGCCTGCTCGGCCGCGGCGGCATGGGCGTGGTGTACACGGTGCGCGACGAGCAGAGCGGCGAGCGGCTCGCGCTCAAGCAGCTGCAGCCCGAGGCCTCCGCGCGGATGGCGCGCCTGTTCGAGCTCGAGTACGAGACGCTGGCCAGCCTCGACCACCCGGGCATCGTGCGCGTGTTCGACTACCAGCGCGACGGCGAGGGTGCGTTCTACACCATGGAGCTGGTGCAGGGCCGCGACCTCAGCCAGCAGGCGCCGCTGCCCTGGCGCGCCGTCTGCGCGTGCCTGCGCGACGTGGCCGCGGTGCTCGCGTTGCTGCACGCGCGGCGGCTGGTGCACCGCGACCTGACCCCGCGCAACCTGCTGCGCACGGACGCCGGGCGCATGAAGCTGATCGACTTCGGCAGCCTGGCCGCGTTCGGCGAGACGGACGACGTGGTGGGCACGCTGCAGTTCATGGCACCCGAGTCGCTCGCGGAGCAGGCGCTCGACCAGCGCGCCGATCTGTTCTCGCTGGGCGCGCTCGGCTACTGGCTGCTGACCGGCATCCACGCCTTTCCGGCGCGCAACATCAGCGAGCTGGAGCAGAGCTGGCAGCGTGCGCCGGCGCCGCCTTCGGCCTTGATCGCGCTGCTCGAGGACGCCGAGCCGCCGCCGCAGCAGCTCGATGAGCTGATCGCACACCTGCTGCAGGTCGATCCGACGGCGCGCCCGGCGAGCACCGCCGAGCTGATCGATCGGCTCAGCTCGCTCGCCGAGCTGGAGCCGGAGTCGCAGTCGGCCGAGGGCTACCTCGCGAGCAAGGCGTTCGTGGGGCGCACGCAGGAGCGCGAGCGTGTGCGCGCGGCGATCATCCCCGCCAAGCGCGGCCTCGGACGCGCGATCCTGTTCGAGGGCGCGAGCGGCGCGGGGCACACGCGCTTGCTGCGCGAGCTGGCCGTGCTCTCGCGGTTGTCGGGCGTGTTGGTGGCCGATGCGGACGCGAGCGCGGGCACGCAGCCATATGGCGCGGCGCTCGCCCTGGTACTGCGACTGCTGCCCGTGCTCGACCGCGACGCACCCGAGCTGGCGTTGTTGGCGCGGCTCTCGCCGGAGCTGCACGCGCGCATCGGCGGCACGCTGCCCGGGCTCGACGCCAGCGAGGCGCGCGTCCGCTACCAGAACGCGCTGCACGCGCTGATCTTGCGGGCCAGCCAGCCGCGTGCGCTGGTGCTGTTGCTCGACGATCTGCACGCGATGGACGAGGAGTCGCAGGCGCTGTTCGCCGCGCTCGCCCACAGCGCGCGGAACGAGCGGCTGCTGCTGGTGGCCAGCGCCAAGCGCCACGCGAACGAGCCGCCGCCCGCGCTGCTCAGCTTTCGCCAGGCCTCGGTGCGCATCCGGCTCATGCCGCTCAGCGCCAGCGAGACGCTCGAGCTGCTGCGCTCGCTGTTCGGCAGCGTGCCCTACCTCGAGCGCGTGGCCGAGCGGCTTCACCGCACCAGCGAGGGCAACCCCGGGTACTGCTTCGAGCTCGCGAGCTTGTTGGTCGAGCGCGGCATCGCGCGCTACCGCGAGGGCATGTGGACACTGCCGGCCGAGCTCTCGTCGGAGGATCTGCCGCGCGATCGCAAGCTGGTACAGATGGCGCGCGTCGACCGTATGGCCCACGCAGCGCGTACGCTCGCGGCGTACCTGAGTGTGCAGCCGTGCGACGTCATCCCGTTGGCCCACTGCACACGATTGGCCATGCTCGCCGGGCTCGACGACGGGCGCGCGCGCACGCTGCTGGCCGGGCTGGTGCGCGAAGGCGTGCTGCTCGAGGGCCCGCACGGCTATCGCTTCGCACACGAAGAGCTCGCGCAGACGATGTACAGCGAGCTCAGCGAGGCCCAGCGCGTGCGCGCGCACCGGCTGTACGGCGAGCTGCTGCTGGCCGAGGCCACCGATCCGCTCGGCGAGCTGCGCGCCTGCCCCCACTTCCTGCGCGCCGGTGATCGCGCCCAAGGCGAGTGGCTCGCGCTCGCGCTCACGCGCGCCAAGGACGTCGACTTCACCTCGGCGGTGCGCTCGTCGGCGCCGTTGTTCGAGGAGATCTTGCGGTTGCTACGCGGGTACGGGGTCGACGACTACTCGCTGCTGGAGCCGCTCTCGATCTTGTCCGTGGCCGGCTTCTTTGCCGATCATCGCTACGCCACCCGCTACGGCGACGAGGCGATCGCGGTGTTGTCGCGCGTGCTGAGGGTGGCGCTGGCCAGCCGCCTCGCGCGCGTGCTCGGCGGCAAGCTGGCGCTCGCGATCGCACTGCTGGTCGCGGGCGTGTCGCTGTTCTTCCGGCGCCGGCGCGCACCGGGCTTGATCACCGCGATCATGCGGCTGATGGCGGCGTCCTCGTGCCTCGCCGGCACCGCCGCTGCCTGCATCGATCCGGCGGCCGCGCGTCGCTACGTGCGCGCGATCGAGCCCCTGGCCGTGCTCGGCCCCAACCACGCCTGCGGCATCGGTCTGCGCTTCACGCAAGCGGTGACGCTGCAGGTCGAGGATCGGCCGGCCGCTGCGCGCGAGCTGTTCCTGGCGCTGATCGCGCGCTTCGAGAGCGACGTGCCGATCCGCGACCTGCCGGACGATCACCGCAAGCCGGCGCTGGCCGGCTGCTACTTCGCGCTCGGCGTCAACGAGAGCTTCTGCGAGGGCCCGCGCGTGCTGGAGCTGGCGGACAAGCTGGAGCAGTTCGGGCCGCTGTTCGCGATGCAGGCGGACTACCTGCGCGGCACCCACTACAGCGGCCTCGGCGACCACCAGCGTGCGGCCAGCTATCGGCAGCGCGCGGAGGTGCACGCGGTGCACCTGGGCAGCGCGTGGCAAGTCGACACCTGGGCGCAGGCGGACGCGACCAAGCTCGGGCTGCGCGCGTTCGACGTGCTGATCATGAAGCAGGCCGCCCACGAGCTGGGCCGGTTCGCGCGCCAGATCCCGGCGCTCGCGATCGACGAGCGGCGC
>DASUME010000793.1:0-5662 GCA_036277895.1 Polyangiales bacterium | reverse complement strand
AGGTGTGGTCGATCCAGACGCGGCGCTTGGTGCTCACTTGGTCCCCTTGCTGCCGTACTGCAAATCGAAGTGTCGAAGGTAAGCCTGCTCCAGCGCGGCGAGCTGCTTGGCCGAGAAGGGAGACTTGGGATCGCTCGACAGGCCGACCCGGAACGCGGCGATCATCATGCCCAGACACATGCGCTCGAGGGCCGGCCGCTTCACGGTCGGGTTGTCGAGCCAGTTCAAGATCGCGTGCTCGGCGTAGCCGAAGAACGCACGAATCGACAGCTGCGTGGCCGGCATGCGGGTGGGGTCGACACCCAGCGCGCGCAGGTAGTGCTCGACGATGCGCATGCGCGTGCGCTCGCAGATGCTCATCACGACCGGCTCGCTCACGGTGGGCCCACGCATCAGGTTGCGGTACGCGCGGCTGTGCGCTTCGACGTAGTCGAAGTAGCCCTTCAGGCCTCTCTCGACCTGCACCAGGAAGGGCAGGCTGGAGTCCGGCAGACAGAACGCGAGCAGCTCCTCGGCGCGCTGCTCCACCGCGGCGACCAGCAGCGCCTCCTTGCTGGGGAAGTAGTGGTAGACGAGCCCCGGCGTGATGCCGATCTCCGCCGCGACCTCGGGCACGCCCAGCTCGGCGTAGCTCCGTGAGCTGAACAACTGCTCGGCGACCGCGATGATCTGGTTGCGGCGCGCCTCCGGCGAGAGCCGGCGCGCGGGCTCGAGCCTGACCCGAGGCGCCTTCTTGCGGGCGAGGGATGTAGACGGCTTCTTCATGGGAGGCCTATTGACTTCCCATCAATAGCAGCTGGAGCCCACGCTGTCAGTGGAGCCGAATCGCGAATCCGCCGCCCAGGAAGAACGCTTCCATCTTGTAGTCACCGTTGCCGATCACGGACGCATCGATGTAGCCGGGACGCAGCGCCGCGGGCTGGGTGATCTGACTGTCCCGAATCTTCGAGTCCTGCATCCAGATGTAGCCGGCCGAGGTGTCGAAGCGCAGCCACTTGGCCAGGTCGACACTCAGGCCGCCGGTGATCAGCACCTTGTTGGCGTCGAGCGTGAGCGGAGACATCGCCTTGCTGTCGAAGGCGCCCTTCTCCCAGGCCAGGCCGCCGCGCATCGCGAAGCGCAGCTTCTTGAGCAGCCGCCCCACCAGGCTCGCCGGCAAGAACGCCTCGAAGCCGCCGCGCACGCTGAGCACGTTGCGCATGTTGCGCTGCAGCGCGACCTTGCCGATCTGGTAGTTGTCGATGCCCGCGATGTTCTGGATCTCGACGTTCTTGGGCGTGATGTCGATCGACTTCTGGCGCGACCACTGCTCCCAGACCACGGCACCTTCCATGCGCAGCGCACGCACGGGGCGGATCTCGCTGCCGATGCGGAGGATGGTGGGCATCTTCATCGAGAAGTCGAGCTTGTTGCCCGCCACCGTGGCGTCCTCGAACAACACGCTGTTGGGCAGGCGTGTCTTCATGGTGCCGCTACCGCGGAGCGTGTAGGGCAGGGTCACCGACGCGCCGAAGCGGATGCGGTCGCCCGCGTTCAAGATCGCGCCGAACACACCCGAGAAGCCGTAGACGGGCAGCGCGTCGAAGGTGACGTAGGCGTCGAACGCCTGGTCCTCCGGGAAGGTGCACAGCGTGCCGTCGCATGCGTTCAGCGCGGTGGAGCCCGTGAAGCGGCCGCCGGTGATGTGCAGCGCCGCGCCGAGCGAGAGACCCTTGATGCCGTGGTACGCCGCGCCGAGCGCCACCGTCGAGAGGATGCTGCCCTCGAGGTTGATCAGCGAGTAGCGCGTGGGCGCGGGCACGTTCATGCCGTTCTGGCGCAGGCTGCGCGGGTAGCCGATGATCATCACGTTGGGCGCGAAGATACCGGCGCCGAAGGTGACGTTCTTCAAGCCGAAGCGGTGCGTGATGCCGAGCTGCGGGATCGGCAGCAGCAGCGGGCTCGCGTCCACCTTCGCCATCGGCGTTCCGTCCGGGTTGGTGCGCGTGACGCTGGCGAACGGCACGGTGAGCACGGCGTCGCCCATGATCTGGTCGCCGGACTCCGCCATGCCGGCTGGGTTGTACCAGAGCGCGTTCGGATCATCGACGCCGGCCACGAAGGCACCGCCGCGCGAGAGCGGCCGCGCACCGCGGTCGAACAGGAACAGACCCCCGGCGAGGGCGGTGCTGGGCACAAGGGTGGTGACCGCAGCCAACAGCGAGGCCACGTACAAGAGAAAGATATGGGGGCGCATCAGGGGGTCTCGGGCAGCTTGACGTTGAGGTTGCGCGACTGGATCACGCGGTAGATGCGCTCCAGACCGCGCTCCTCGTCCAGGAGGAACGACTGCACTCGACCGAGCGAGCCCGAGGCATCACTCGGCGCCATCGGGAAGTCGGACTCCATGCTCGGGTCATCACGATTCACCTCGGCGATGCTGTCGAACAGCACCTCGAGCGGCGACTCGCCGTTCTGGTTCGCGAGCACCAAGTTCTTGAGCAGCTTGCTCAGTGCGCTCGCGCCGTCGCCCTCGTGGAGGTTGACGATGTCCTTGGTGAGCTCGAGCGTCTTGAGCGCGGTCCCGTTGTCCACGTCCGGGTCGCCCCCGGAGTCGAGCGCGCTGAACGCGTTGGGCGCCACCGCGAGCGACGCGAACTGCACCAGCGGAGTCAGGTTCGGGTCGCGGTCGAGGAAGGTCAGCGTGTCTGCCACCGCCACGATGATGCCGGCGAAGGCATCCGGGTGTTTGTCTGCATCCATCAGGTATGCAGACACCGCAGCAAACTCATCGCCTGCGGCAGAATCTTTCCAGAACGCGTCGAGCACATCCAGGCCGCGCGCCACCATCGGGTGCGAGAGCACCTTCTCGGCGCGGGCCGTCAAGCCGTCGGACCACGCGGAGAGGTCGGTCTGATGGCTATCGATTCGTGCGACCGCCCATTCCAGCGCCTTGACCGCGAGCTTGCGCGAGCGCGGGTTCTTGAAGCGGTAGGTCAGGTCCTTGCCGGCGACGGGCTCCGCACCGAGGAAGCGGTCGACCAGCTCACTGCGCGCCGCCAACCAGGCCTGGTGGCGCTCCTCGTTCTCGCCCTCGAAGGCGCGGTCGAAGCCCTTCAGCGCATCGAGCAACAAGTACAGGGGCGACGCGCCCACGATCTTGCCGCGGGGCACGATGCGATTGCCGATCTTGCAGTTGTCTCCCTCCTCGACGGCTCCCGCGGGGCAGGAGCACTTCTCGGGCGGGGTCGTGCCGTTTGCGTTGGCCGGAACCACGCAGGTGTTGGTGGTGGCCCAGCGACGGCCGTCGCGGTAGCGGAGCTGCCCTTCGGGGGCGGCCGTCAGATCGTTCGGACGCAGCATCATCTTCACGAAGTCGCCCAGGACGGCGATGCCATCCTTGTCGCCGATCTTGATGTTCGCGAGCTGGGCGGCCGACTTCTGCAGCACCTGCGTCAGCTTCTCGTCGATGAACGCCTCGATGATCAGGGGCTCGTAGCTCACCACGTTGCCCTGGTACGACCAGAACTTCTTGGTCACGTCGAGGCTCTGCGTGCAGCCCTCACTCACCCCTTCGATCACCGCTTCCGGGCAAAGCTCGGCCTTGGGTCGGGTCCAGTGCATGTGGAAGGTGTTCAGCAGGTGGCCGAACATGTAGCCATCGACCAGGTTGCCCTCGGCGTCGAGCAGCTCGTTGTCCTCGAAGGCCTTGAGCAGCGGCAGGCCGTTGCTGATGAAGGACTGCGGTTGGCCGTCCACCACGGCCGTCTTGTCCAGCACCTCCATCGGAAACAGCGCGTAAGGCTCGTACTTCTTCAGCGGCACGCCGTCGTTGGTCAGGACGTCGCCGAACAGCTCGTACATGAACTTGTTGGACGGCCCGAACATGAAGCGGGCGATCGCGGGGCCCGTGGGCACCGCTGCGAAGCCCACGATCTGCGACTCCTTCTCCTGAATCTCGGAGGTGCTGCCGACCAGGCCGATCGCGCTGCCGAGCGCCGCGATGTCGTTGAGGCCCTGATCCTTGAGCTTGATCTTGAGCGTGCCGAGCAGCGACTGCGAGTACGCCTGACCCGGGTCTGCGATCTCCACGAAGTCGCAGCGCTTGTAGGTGCCGCCGATCGGAAACGACAGCGGCAGCGGATCGTTGATGGAGAGCGAGGCGCCCTCCTTGTTGCACATCTTCGAGCCGTTGATGGTGTGCAGCAGCGACATCGTGCGCTGCCAGATCGAGCGGTTCATGCCGGTGTCCGGCGCGTTGCGATCGACCAGGCTGCTGTACACGGTGTCCGCCAGCGAGGCGTTCAAGTCTGCGAACTGCTGCTCGGTGAACTTGCCTGTCGTCATGTCTGCTTCGAACGGCGCGTTCTTGTACTTGACCACGTCGTTGTACTTCATCCAGTTGGCGTAGAGCTGCCCTTGCATGGACGAGAGCGGGTTCGAGAAAGCGCGGATCAGCGCCTCGGCCATGGCGGGCCGTTTCACCAGGCGCGCTCCCATCGCGATCATGTCGTCCCAGAACTCGTGCGCGGAGCCTTGCTTGCCGTCGAAGCCGGTGATGAACGCCTTGGCGTGCTTGGGGTCGTCGGCGCGCTCGTCGATGCGCAGGCCCGCGAAGATCGGGCCGGCCGCGACGCTCTCGTTGGCATCCTGCTTCATCAGCTCCTTGACCAGCTCGAGCGCCGAGCGCGTCTCGGGCTGCTTGAGGAGCATCGAGAAGGCGTGCAGCAGGTCGAGCATGGGCGACTTGCTCAAGTCGGGCCCCTGGAAGGCAAACGGTTGCTTGAACTCGTAGCTGCGCGCCGCGCTCGGGCCGAGCAGCGGGCGCAGGCCACGCGATGCATTCTCGACCGTGCTGGGCTGGCCGGACTGCGTGCGCTCGATCAGAGGCTTCGCTTCGCGCATCAGCGAGGCCAGCACCGTGGCGTTGGCATCGAAGTACGTGAACATCGGCTGCCCGAGGTCGTTGACCGCGAGCCCATCGGCGTTCCGCTCGGCCACCGGGTCGGCGCCTCGCGCTCGGGCAAACGGCCAGGGCGAGCGATCGGCACCACCGCCTTCGACGACGAAGCGATTCTGGTCGTCGAGGTCGGCCAGCCCATCCGCGTCGGCGTCGACGAAGGGCGCTCCGCTCACCGCTTGCGCGAAGCCACGCTGATCGCGACGCACGGTCCAGAGCTTGTCGCTGCCCTCCGCGAGCGCGGGGTCCTCGGTCAACAACAGATCGAGCACCAGGTGCAGCGTGGTGTTGTCCGGGCCGTCGGTCCTGGGCTCCGCGTCGTCTGCGAGCTCCAGCGCGGTGGCCTTCAAGAACGCCACGAACTCGTCGTGCGCGTCGCCGCCTTCGCTGAACAGCCCGAGCAGGACCTTCGAGAGCTTGTCGAGCTGGTCGTACGAGAGCAGGGGCCGCACCGCGCCCAGCGCACGTTGCGCCACGCGGTAGCCGATGCGCGGCGAGATCGTCGACAGCTGATCGAGCACAGCGACCGCACGCGTGTCGTCGGGGTTGACCACCAGCCCGAGCAGTTCGGCGATCTTGCGGGACACCGTGGGCAGGCGCAGGTCGTCGTAGAACGGCACCATGCTGTTCAGGAAGTCTTTGATTTCGTCGTCCTCGAACGTGGCGCCGCCGCTGACCGGCACGTCGCCGATCGTCTGTGCGACCGCATCCACGATCGCGTCG
>DASUME010000792.1:0-2848 GCA_036277895.1 Polyangiales bacterium | reverse complement strand
CAGGTCTGCCAGCGGCACGCTCTCCGGCGTGACCTTGCTGTCGACCTCACGCTGCACGAGCCCCTGCGCGGCGCTGTCTTTGATGTTCTGCACCACCGCGCGGTCTCTCTCGTAGCCGCGCTTGGCCGCCTCGTTGGCGAGCAGCTGCTGGCGCACCAGCTGCTCGACCAGGCCCTTGAGCGCATCCGGATCGCGGTAGCGCTGGCGCAGCCGTGGCGACTGCTGCTCGAGCGCGCGCTCGACGTCGCCCACCGTGACCTGCACGCCGCGCCCGGAGGCGATCACCTCGTCCGCACGCACGGCGGACGCGATCGCGATCAGTCCCAGAGCCAGCCCAGCCGCACGCATGCCTCGCGTTGTCGCACGCGAGGAATGCTGCAGCAATTAGAACCCGTACTGCGCGGCCACGCCGCCCACGATGCCGAACGGCAGGATGGGCAGCGGCACGTCGACGCGGATCACGACCTGGTGGATCGGCTTGAAGCGCAGCGACAGGCGCGGTCCGAGGATCGGGATCGCGTGCGGCACGCCCTTGTTGAACAGGCCCTTCTTGGCCTTCTGGTCGTACTGCTCGCCGTCCATGTCGGACGTGTTGCTGTCGGGCGGGATCTGGCCGGAGGGGCCGTCGGGGATCTGGCAGTACTGGCGCTGCTCGCGCGTGGGCGTCCCGGGGAAGTTCGGGTTGAACTTCGTCAGGTCGTCCTCGTTGGTGGTCTGCGACGCCCAGGTGGGGCACTTGCCCCAGGTGCCGTTGGTGCGCTTGTACGCCTCGCTGCGGATCAGGTCGCCGAACAAGAAGCCGATGCCGGCCTCCAGGCCGTACTCGATCGAGAACCAGTCGGCGAACGTGGTGGACCACGTGATCGCGGTCGTCAGGTTGAGCAGCTTGAAGTCGGCCTGCAGCCACTCGGTGTCTTCGAGCGGGTCGCTCTTGAGCTGGAACGGGCCGCGGGCCTTGAGCCGCATGAAGCCCAGGCTGCCCGTGACCTGGAAGCCCTTGCGCCGGAACGACAGCTCGGCCGCGAAGCTCTTGGTGTTGCTGACCGTGTTGGCTTCCTTGACGGTGTACGCCTTGAGCAGCGCGGGCGGCAGGCTCATGAACGACCAGCGCACGCCGAGGAACGCGTAGCGCTTGGCCGGGTCCTCGTACGGATCCGTGGTGTCGCGGAACTGCTCTTTCTGAAAGCGCTCCTCTTGCAGCGCCTGCTCGTCGCCCAGGCGATCGTTCTGCGGCCCGGGCGCTGCCTCGACCTCGCTCGGGTCGGGAATGCGCTCGTCGTCCGCATTCTGAGCGAACGCAGTCGTCGCGCAGAGCACGAGCAAGGAAGCCAACCAAGTACGCTTGAGCATGGGAACCGACTCCTCGACGCGACAGGGACGCGGCGAGTGTAGGGAAGCGCGCCCCACGCGCCAAGGTCGATCACCCAGGAAAGGGAATACTCAGCTGACTCTCTGACTCTCGACCTCGCCCGTGAGATGCGCGGGCAAGTCCCAGTCGCGATGGTTGTAGACCTGTCCTTCACGGCGCGCGGTGGCGACAGCGCTCAGATCGAGGTCTGCATAGACCCAGCCAGACTCGTTGAGCTTGCCCTGCACGACCACGCCGGTGGGAAACAAGGTCTGCTCGACCGGTCCGAACACGCCGGCTGCACCGACGTTCTTGTCGAGCGGGATCGACCAGGGTGCATCGCCGACCGTGGGCGACTGCGCGACGTAGCACTGGTTCTCCAGCGCTCGCGCACGGCACGAGATCTCGACGCGGTGGAAGCCGGCCACGGTGTCCGTGCAGCTCGGCACGAGGATCAAGTCGGCGCCGGCCTGCACCTGGCGCCGCACCAGCAGCGGGAACTCGGCGTCGTAGCAGATCGCGACGCCGAGCGTGCCGAGGTCGGTCTGGAACACGCGCGAGACACTGCCTGCGCTCACGCCCCACTGCTCGTTCTCGAAGCGTGTCATCTGACGCTTCTCGGTGTACCCGAGCTGACCGCCCGGGCCGTGCAGGTGCGCGCGGTTGTGGAAGCGCGCCTCGATCGCGGCCGGGAAGCTCGGGCTCAGGATGTAGACGCCGTGCTTGCGCGCGAGCTCCGTGTACACGGCGAGCATCGGCTCGAGCAGCAGCGACAGCGCGCGCAGCTCGCGGTGCAGCGCTCCTCGCTGCGCGTCCGGCAAGGTGGAGGTGAGCTCGACGCTGCCGTACTCGGGGAACACCAACAGCTGTGCCCCCGCGCGCGCGGCTTCGCCCACCAGGCGCGCCTGCTTGTCCGCGAACGCGTCGAAGCCCTCGAGCGGTTGAATCGAATAGGCACAGCTCGCGATGTGCAGGGTCATGCCCCCAGCTCCTTGGTCCAGAACACCATCGGCTTCGCGCTCTCCTCGGCGTCGCCGAGATCACGCCACGTGAACGTTGCCACCGCGCCAGGATGGCGCCGGTAGCCGCGCTTGCTCCAGAACACATCGTGCGGCACGTAGTCGCTCGGCCTCGACGTATGATCGCGCGGGCGATCGACGGCGCAGAAGGACGCGACCGCGAAGCCGTGCTCTCGGGCTGCCGCCTCGCGATGGTCGAAGAACGCGTGCCCGATGCGGCGTCCGCGGTACGCCTGCAACAGCACGGACTCGCCGAAGTAGTACACCTGCGCAGGGTCGAAGCCGACCGTGCGCAGCGCTTGAGCGGCGACGTCGGCCTCGCCGTGTTCGAGCAAGGGAGTGGCGGTGGCCGCGCCCACCACGGCCTCGCCGTCGCGCGCGATCACCAGCGTGCTGCGCGGCGAGGCGGCGAACGAGCGCATGTACTCGCGCTCGTAGGCGAGCGAGCCGTCGTACAGGTACGGGAACTCGCGAAAGACCG
>DASUME010000791.1:0-2765 GCA_036277895.1 Polyangiales bacterium | reverse complement strand
TTCGTGTGGTTGTAGACGTTCTGCACATCGAGGTACCAAGTCAGCGCGCCGCGGCCGATCGCCCAGCGCTTCTCGATGCGCAGATCCAGGCGGTGGAAGAGCGGATCGCGGTCGCTGTTGGTCGCGCCGTAGCTCGGCAGGTACACGTCGAGGTTCGCCTGGTAGAGCGAGCTGCTGACGGGCGTACTGGGGTTGCCGCTGCCGAGCCGGAAGGTGCTGCCGAACGTCCAGCCCTTGCCGAGGCGCACGTTGCCGGACGCCGTCAGGATGTGCGTCTGGTCGTAGTCGAACAGACGGTAGCCGGTGCCGTCCTTGTCGTTGCGCTCGCTGCGCGAGAGCGTGTACGCGAAGAAGCCCGACAAGCGACCGACCGGGTTCAGGCGACCCATCGCCTCGAGCCCGTAGATGCGGCCCACACCGCGGTTGACGAGCGGCTCGCTGTTGCCGTTGACAACGAGCTTCGAGAGCGTCTTGTAGAAGCCGTCGAGCGACAGCTTGCCGTGGCGTCCGAACGACTGCTCGACGCCTGCGCCATAGTGGACCGCGCGCACGGGCCCGAGCTTGTCGCTGCCGAAGCCCTTGAGCGTCTGCGTGTAGTCGGGCGGCTGCGAGAACAGGCCCACACCCGCACGCAGCTGCGTGGTGCCGAGCTGAAGGCGCGCGTTGAAGCGCGGGTCGACCGTGACCTTGTTGGCGTCGCTGAAGTAGTCGACGCGCGTGCCGGCGGTGAGCTCCAGCTGCTTGGTCACCTGCGCGACCAGCTCCGCGTACGCGGCGGGACGCGCGTACACGCTGTCGACCGAGATGCTGCGGAT
Organism: Polyangiales bacterium; assembly: GCA_036277895.1. Lineage (GTDB taxonomy): Bacteria > Myxococcota_A > Polyangia > Polyangiales > DASUME01 > DASUME01. Next base: position 1,950 of record DASUME010000791.1, on the reverse strand, counting down.
GTCGCGCCCCGCGAGCGGACCGGCCGCGGAGGGGTCGCCCTCTGCCTGCTGCGCCCTTGGACCGAAGTAGTCCGTGTGTGTCTTCGCGAGCTGCGCGTCGAGGCCCAGGTTGAGCTTCAGGCGCGACATCAGCTGCAGGTGCCAGTCGTTGCGCACGATGACGTCGAAGCCCTTGATGTCGTAGCCGAACGCCGAGCCGAGCGAGCCCTTGAACTGGATCGGACCCGAGCCGACCAACAGGTCGCTCGACAGCTTGCTCGACCACACGCTGTGCCACTCGACGGTGCCGCGGTGGTAGGCGGTGCGGTTCACGAAGCGGCCGTGCACCGCGGGGTCATGTTCGTCCTGCGCCTGCAGGTTGAGCGCGAGCTCGTCGAAGCTGCCGTAGCCGATGAAGCGGACCTTGTCCTTCGAAGACGCCTGCCAGTTCAGGATCGCCTGGTAGTCGTAATAGACCGGCGCCGTGGACACCGTGGCGCCCGTGCCCTCGGCGGCCTTGCCGTACCAGGCGTCGAGGTAGCTGCGGCGCGCCGCGAGGGCGAGCGACAGCTTCTTGCCGAGCGGCGTCTCCACCAGCAGCGAGGCGTCGATCATGTTCACGTCGAGGATGCCGTGCAGGCGATCGCTGCGTGGGTCGCGGAAGCTGGTCTCGACCACACCGCCGATCTTGCGGCCGTAGCGGCTGGAGAAGTTGCCGGGGTAGAGGTCGATGCCGGACAGCAGGAAGCCGTTGGCGACGCTGGTCAGACCGCCGAAGTGGTACAGGTTGTAGATCGGCGCGCCGCCGAGGAAGACCTCGCTGTCTGCAGGCGCGCTACCGCGGATCAGCACCATACCTTCGCCCGCGGGCGGCCGCGCGACGCCGGGCAGCAGCTCGATGATGCGCAGCGGATCGCCGCGCGTGCCGGCGGTGCGGATCAGGTCCTCGCGCGGGATCGTGCGGCGAACGATCTCGTGCACCTCGGTCTCCACGCGCGCGGTGGCGCTGTAGTCCGCCTCGGCTGCGACCGGCGCCAGCGCGTAGCTGACCTCGATGCGTGCGCCCGCCGTGATCTGCTCGCTGCTGACCAGCGGCCTCAGGCCGAGCGCGTTGACGCGTACCGTGTAGCTCCCCTCGGGCAGATCCACGAACGCGAACCGACCGTCTGCACCGCTGACCGCAGACTGCTCGCCGTCCGCTCCCGCGAGCGTCACGTCTGCACCGACGAGCGGCGCATGGGAGCTCGTCTCCAGCTTGCCTTGCAGCTCGCCGAGCACAGGGGCTGCGGGAGGCGGAGGCGCCTCGAACAGGTAGCGATAGCGGATGCGCGCGGCGAACGGCTTGCCGTCGCGCGTCGCGGGCTTGAACACGAACTTCTTCGCGGCTTCGCGCGCGGCCGCGTCGAGCGAAGGGCTGAGGCCGTTCTCGATCTGCGCGTCCGTGACGCGACCGCTGTCGTCGATCGAGAGCAGCAGGTCGACCGTGCCGGCCGCCGCCAGATCGTCGCCGCTGAGCGTCGCGGGCACGAACGTCTCCAGCGCGGGCGGCAGCACCGTGGGTTGATCTTGAGCGCCTGCGACGAGCGGCAACAAGCTCGTGCAGACGGCGAGGACGAGGGGCAAGAACGTACGCATGGGGACCTTTCGCGGGAACACCGCGAGCGCCCATTGCAGCCGTCATGCCTGCCTGGAAGTTTTCGTAGTTACTTCGTTTCGCTCTTCCGAACGAGTGTCCGCACGGATTGCGGACGCGGACGAGTGTCCGCCCTCAGGCGCGCGTCAACGTCAGCCGCGCCTGCGCGTCCGAGTTCGGATTCGCGCGCTGTCCGGGCAACACCACCGTCACGCTCGCGCCGCCGCCGTCGCGCACGCCGAGCGAGAGCCGACCGTGATGCGCGTGCACGATCTCGCGCACCAGCGCCAGCCCGATGCCGTTGCCACCCGCCTTGGTGGTGAAGAACGGCAGCAGCG
>DASUME010000790.1:0-14571 GCA_036277895.1 Polyangiales bacterium | reverse complement strand
GCCGCAGCGGCGGTTGATGTTCTGGCCGTCCGGACGCACGCCGATCGCGATCACCTCCGCGCCGAGCTCCTGGAACACCAGCGGCGCCACGCGATAGGCTGCGCCATGTGCGGCGTCGACGACGATGCGCACGCCCTCGAGTGTGAGGTCCTGCGGGAAGGTCTGCTTGGTGTAGGCCACGTAGCGACCGGGCGCGTCGTCGAGGCGCTCGGCCCGGCCCACCTTGTTGCCGCGCGGGCGGTTCTTGTCGAGCTCGTCGGACGCGATCAGCTGCTCGATCTCCAGCTCCGCGGCGTCCGGCAGCTTGAAGCCGTCGGACGCGAAGATCTTGATGCCGTTGTCCTCGAACGGGTTGTGCGAGGCGCTGATCACCACGCCGGCGTCCGCACGCATGCTGGTGGTGAGGTGCGCGATCGCGGGCGTGGGCAGCGGCCCCGACAGCATCACGCGCCCACCGAGCGCGCACACACCCGCGGCCAACGCCGACTCGAACAGATAGCCCGACAGGCGCGTGTCCTTGCCGATCACGATGCGCGGCGAGTGCTTCACGCGCTTGCTCGCCTGGTACGTGACCGCGGCACCGATCCGAAACGCCACTTCCGGCGTCATTGCACCGGTGTTTGCGGGCCCGCGTACTCCATCCGTTCCGAACAACTTGCGCGACATGGTGGCGGCCTTGTTACCACAGCCCGGTCAGGGTTCCCAGGCCAGATCCAGGCGGTAATTCTGCACCGGTCGATACTCGAACGTGCCCACCAGATCCTTGGGAAAGCGTAGCTCCAGCAGGCCGCCGCCCCGGCTCTGGGGCGGGATGGCCGGGTCCACCGGTGTGCCGCTCGCGCCGGGCGCGACGAAGCCCTCCACGTACGCGCCGGTGACCACACGCCGCAACGGTCCAAGCCGTTGGATGAGCTGGTCGAGCTGCACGCCAGCGCGGATGCGGGCCGTACGCAGCGTCTGTGAGTTGGACTCCAGCGAGAGCACGGGCAGCGCGCCGCCGAACTCGTCGCGCACGGACTGCGTGAGCAAGCCGGCGGTCGCGCCCGCGAGGATGCCGGCCGCCGCGCCGCTCGCGTCCGCGTTCTGCACGCGCGGGTCACTCGGCCGTGCGCCGAGCAGCTGCGCGATGATCGCGCCCGGGTCGGTGATCGCGGGGTTGGAGTGCGAGAACGAGATGCGCGGTGAGCTCAGCCGGCCCTCCACGCGCACGCCGATCTCGTCGCCGCCGCTCTGGTACACCGCGTTGATGCTGACCAGCGGATCGATCGTCTCGCCGGCGTCGAACGCGAGCCGGCTCTCGCGCAGCTCGAAGCGCTTGCCGTACAGCTCGAAGGCGCCGCGATCGATCTCCACGCCGCCCTCCAGCGACAGGCTCGGGTAGCGCACGGTGACGTCCGCCGCGACCTCCGCGCTGAGGTCGTTGCGCAGCACGCGAAACGAAGGGTCCTTGGCCTGCACGCGCAGCTCGAAGCGATGCGGATTGGCGTCTTCCTCGGCTGCCTCCTGGCCCTTGACCGCGATGTCCGGATGGGGGTCGAGCGACTGCAGACCCTGCCCGAGGTCGTTGGGCAAGTTGACGCGCAGCTCGCCGAACTTCAGCTCGCCGAGCGTGCGCTCCGGAGTGGTCGTCGCACGCAGGTTCATCGAGCCGGTGAGCCGCGAGACCTGCGCGCTCTCGCGGCGGATCGGGAACTCGCGCAGGCGCACGGTCAGGTTGGTGTCGAGCTCGCGCAGGCCGGGGAACGTAAGCTTGCCGTCGACGTTCAGCCGGCCGTCGAAGTCGCGCATCTCGAGGTCCTCGAGCTCGATCACGTTGTCGTGCAGCGCGAGCCGGCCGCCCACGTCGGACAGCTCCTGGCCGAGGCTGCCGATCACGAGCGTGCCCTTGGAGAGCGCCAGCGCGCCGCCGAGGCCCACCTTGTCCTGCGCGAACTCGTAGCGAAGCTGGGCCTTGCCATCGAGCTGGCCGTTCGCGCGCACGCTGATCGGCAGCCCGATCAGCAGCGACGACAGCTCACTCTTCACGGCCTCGATGTCGAGCTTGGCGAGCGGCCACGTGTCCTGCGGCTGCCCGGTGGGAAGCACCGCCTCGCGCGGGATCGAGCCCGACACGCGCAGGCGGCCGCCCTCACGCTGCGTGAGATCGGCGAGCATGCTGAAGCTCGGCCCGTCGACGCCGGCGCTGGCCGCGAGCTTGAACGTGTTGCCGAGCACGCGCGCCTGGCGGAGCGCGCCCAGCCGCTGCACCTGGCTCTGCGCCGCGACCAGCTGCAGGCTGCTCGACTGCACCTCGACGCTCAGCTCGGGCGGGTCCGCGAACGCGTCGAGCGCCGACACGTCGACCCTGAGCGGGCCGGTGAGGTACTCGCACAGCAGCGGGATCTCCTCCGTGTTCGGCGTCTCTGCGTTGAGCGTGAAGCTCGTGCGCGGCAGATACAGCGCTTCGACGCCCGACACCCAACCTGCGACCGGCGTGTCGGCGGTGAAGTCCGCCATCGCGAGCTGCTCATCGTCGAGGCGTGCGGTGAGCTTGGCGGTGGTGCGCCCCTCGACCGCGTTCAGCGTCAGCTCGGCCTCGGGGTGGCGGCTGGTGCCGCAGGCCGAGATGCCGTCGGTGTTCACCGGCCAGCCGAGCGACGAGCTGACGTCGAGCATCGGCCCCTCGTCGGTCTGCGCGATGCGCACCGAGCCGCTGGAGGGCATCGGCACGTCCACGCGCAGCGGCGCGGGCAGCAGATCGAGCCGGCGATCCTGCCACGCCAGCGCGAGCTCGAACGGGCGTGTGCCGAGGCGGGTGCGCAGCGTCGCCGGATCGAACAGTTCGTGCACGCGCGACTCCAGGAAGCCGGTCAGCTTCGCGATCTGCCCGTGCGCGTCGCTGGCCTCGAGGCGCTGCAAGGTCAGCATGCCGCCGTCGTGCGTGAGGTCGAGCGCGAGGTCGAGCTTGGGCCAGGGCGCCCACTCCAGGCCGTGGATCTCGGTCTTCATGTCGAGCTCCGGCGACTGCACCGAGCCGGCGCCGCGTACGCTCGCGCTGATCGTGCCGGGCGGCGGCTCGATGCCCATCCACGCCAGCCACGGCCGCGCGACCTCGAACGGCACACGATCGAAGTCGAGCCCGAACGAGTAGCTGCCATTCATGATCTGCGCGCTCCAGTCGGCGCCCTCGCCAGGCTCGCCACCCGCGTACACGCCGAGCCGGCTCTTGTCGGCCAGGAACAGCTGCGTGTCGACGTCGAAGCGGCCCTCGACGGACTTCATCGTCATGTCGACCGCGAGCCCGGTCATGCCGAGAAACTGGCCCTCGCGAAGCTGGCCGCTGGCGTCGATGCGCGGGTGACCCGGGGTGCCGGTGAGCGCGAGCTTGCCGTCGATCACGCCGTCGAGATCGGCGAGGTCGAGCCCGCTCAGCTCGCGCAGGCCACCGACGTCGAAGTGCTGCAGCACCGAGTCCACGCGATAGGTCTTGGTGAACGAGTAGGCGCCGGTGAGATCGAGCCGCTGCACGCCGTTCTCCAGGAACACCTCGTTGAACGTGACCGCCTCGCGGTCGAGCGTGACGTCGGCCTTGGCGCGCCAGGGCGCGCGGTCCTTCACGCCCACCTGCGCCGGGAACAGCACGAAGCGGTAGCTGTCGTTCTTGCCGAGCGTGAGCTCGAGGTGCGCGTCGGCGCTGCGCGCGCGGCGATCGATCAACGCGAAGTCGGCACTGAACTTCGGCGACGCACCCTTGATCTTGTAGTCGAAGTCGCCGACCGAGTAGCCGAGCACGGTGGTGCCCCAGCTGGAGCCGCTCGCGTCGATGCTCAGCTTCGACAGGCTCTCGTCGGTGCGCACCACACCCTCGAGCACCATCTCGTTGGTGGCGCCGTAGAAGCTGTACTCGGGCTTCACCCAGCCCACGCTGCCGTCGAAGATCAGCTCGCCGTCCTCGCGATAGATCGTGACGTCGGTGCGGATGCCGCCCCGCAGGCCGGTCTCGCGCACGGTGGGGGAGCGCGCCAGGTCCGGCACGTTTGCGCGCACGCGCAGCGCGAAGCCCGCGCTGGCGTCGATGCGCCCGCTGACGTCGATCTTGCCGCCGCCGTAGCGCACACTCGACTTGCCGAGCGTGAGCCGCTCGTCTTCGTACGTGGCGGCGGCGTGCGCGTCGCTCAGCTCCACGCCCATCAGGTCGAGCTTGGGCGCACGCAACGCGAGCCGCATCGGGCCCTCCGGCGGCGCCTGCACGTCGAGCCCGAGGCCGAGCGTGATCGCGGGTGCCCACGCGATCAGCTTGTCGAGCGCGAGCGCGCGGCTCTCGATCACGATCACGGTGGTGCCCGTGCGTGGGAGCGCACCGCGCAGGCTCAGCTCGCCGGCGTCCGTGCTCAGGCCGCTGGAGAAGTCGAGCGCCTCGAGCGGACCCGCGAGGTGCACGCTGCCGCGCACCGGCGAGATCAACACGTCCGGTGGCAGCAGCCCGATCTCGCTGAGCAGCTCCGGCTGCGCGGGATCGAGCGCGACGCGCAGGTCGAGATGATCCTTGGCATCGGGCGGCGCGCTGTAGGTCAGTGCCAGGCGCAGCTTGTCCTTCGGCCGCTGCACGCGCGCGTGCACGCTCATGCGCAGCGGGCCGGTGTCGAGCTCGTACGTCGCCTGTGCGATGGTCGCATCCGCGTAGGGCGCGCGCATGCGTGCCTGCACCTGCCACACGCGCACGCGCAGCTCGTCCTCCACCACGATCTCGCCGCGCGCCTCGTCGAGCGTGGCGTCGATGCCCTCGAGGCCGGGTACCGCGCCGTAGAGCGCGCAGCGCAGCACGTGGATCGCCTCGAACGCGACCTCGAGCCCGCCGCTCGAGGGCTCGGTCTTGGGTGCGGTCGAGGGCACCGGCAAGAAGGCGTCGAACAGCGAGAGCGCGGCCTGCTCGGAGGGGAACGCGTGGATGCGCCCGTCTTCGAGCCGGCCGTGCGTGAAGCGCAGCTTGCCGTGCAAGAGCGCCAGCGGCGCCAAGCCGAGCTCCAGCGTCTTGGCGCGCAACACCACGCGGCCCTGCGGATCGTGCACGGTGATGCCCTTGGCGAGCACGCCACCGAGCGACAGCCGCTCGATGCGATCGATCTGCACGTCGCCCGCGAGCAGCGAGTCGAGCAGCTCTTCCAGCGTGGTGCGCGTCCACGCGCGCATGGCCGCGGTTTGCGGCGCGTACCAGAGCGCGAACGCGAGCAGCGGCGCGCCGATCGCACTTGCGATCAGCAGCCAGCCGAGCCCTCGAATCGCGGCAGGCAGCCTCAGAAGGCCTCCCCGATCGTCAGCTGCACCGCGCCGTTGAAGCGGAACAGCGGATCCCTGCGGTTCACCTCGCGCTGCCCACTCTGGTCGCCCTGCAGGCCGGGCACCAGCACGCCCACGTCGAGCCGGATCGGTCCGACGATGGTCTTGTAGCGAACGCCCGCGCCGATGGTCGTATTCGGGCGGTCGAAGCGAAAGCTCGGCTTCAGCCCGGGGTTGCCGGCGTCGACGTCACCCGCGTCGATGAAGGTGGCGATGCCCAGGCTGTCGCCGAGCGGCACGCGCAGCTCCAGGCTCGCGATCCAGCTGCGCGTTCCACCGGGAAAGTACAGCGTGTCCACGTCGCGTCGGCCGAGCGCACCGGCCTGCACGCCGCGCACCGAGTACGGACCGCCACCACGCAGGCGATAGGGGCGCGGACCGAGCCGCCGTAGCTCTTCGGTGCGCGCGTCGGTGCTGATGATGTGGATCAAGCCGATGCCCACACGCGATGCGATCACGAGGCCGTACGGCAAGGGGATGTAGCCGCGGACCTCGGGCGTGAAGCGCACGTACGACCAGTTCGAGGGTGGCAGGCCCTCGTGCAGCTCGAGCCGCCCGTAGGTGCCCTTGGTGGGGCTGTTGCGGTCGTCGCGCGTGTCCCACTCGAACACCTGCTGCAGAAACAACAGGTGGTAGCGCTCGTCGCGCAGCTGCGCCGTGTTCGCGCGCTCGGCGGCGTTGCCGAACGTCGAGCGCGGGATGTACGGGTTGTAGTGGATCGCGAACGCGGCGTTGAGCCGGTTCTTCAGGAAGCTGCGCGACGGCCCGAGCCCGATGTCGAAGTCGTCGCGGATGAACTTCGCGCCGTACGGATCGGGGCCGCGATCCCAGATCGCCGTCAGCCGCAACAGCGTGCGCGCCTCCAGGAAGGCGGGCCACTCCAGGGTCCCGCTGAGGTTGTTGCCGAGCCGCACGTCGCGGTCGCCATTCTCGTCCTGCGCGCGCGGGAAGGGCGCGAGGAAGATCAGCTTGGGCCGCTCCTCGATGCGCAGCCGGCGCAGGCCGCCGAGGAAGTTGCGCACCTCGGCGTACGTCACCAGGTGCACGTCCCACTGCGCGGCGGCGTTGATCGCACGCTGGCCGTTCTCGACGCCGATCTGCACGCCCGCGCCCACACCCACGCGGTAGAGTTGCGCGGGCTTGACTCGGATCTCGATTGGCACGCGCGGGCGCCCGCTGACTGGACCCTTGTGGCGGCGGCACACGCGCTCGCTGTTCTGGTCCTCTTCTTCCTTCTTGTGCTCGACGGCCTGGCCCTGCTCGAACGCGAGCCACTCGCCCTCGTGCAGATCGTCGCCCGCGTCGTCGAACACGGACGCGCCGGTGACCGGGTCGATCCGCCCCGCGGCGATCTCCACCTCGGCCAGCACGCGCAGCTGGTAGATCAGCGTGCGCGCGTCCTCGATGTCGCGCTCGCTGAACGGCCGTCCGGGGCGTAGGTCGCTGGCCTGCAGGATCAGGCGCGGGGGCAGCTTTCCGAAGCCCTCGACGCACACGTCGCCCAGCTCCATCAGCGGCCCCGGCGTCATCACGAAGCGCAGCGCGGCCTTGCGCGCGACCGGATCGATCTCGACGTGCCCCTTCACGGTGGCGCTGGCGTGGCCGGCGTCGCGAAGAAAGCGCAGCAGCCCGCCGCGGGTGCTGTCGTAGTCCGACTCGTCGAAGCGGGCGCCGACCTTCAGCTCCGCGACCAGCGCGGCGATCTCCTTCGCGAGCGAGGGCTCGAGCCCCTCGGCGCCTTCGAGCGCCACGCTCTCCACCAGCACAGGCTGGTTCTCCTCCACCGCGACCGTGAGCGCGATGCGGTCCGTCTTGCTGGCGTCGCCGTACAGCGCCTCGGCGGGCGAGGAGCGCGTGGAGAGGATGCGCACGCCGTAGTAGCCGCGGGCCCGGTACCAGCGCTCGATGCGCGCGAGGTCGCGCTCGAACACGCTCGGGTCGTAGAGCGGCCAGTCGGTCCAGCCCCAGCGCCAGATCGGCAGGTGGATGCGGCGCGCATCGAAGGGTGGCTTGCCGCAGGTGGGCGCGGGGTCGCGGCTCAGGTCCACCGAGAACCACTCGCGCTCCTTGGTCGCGAGGCACGCGCGCAGCGCGTAGGGGTCGAGGTCCTCGACGCCCTGGAGCTCCAGCTTGTCCACGCCGAGGCGCCCGCTGGGGATGGTGGCGGCGCAGCCCGCGATCGACGCGAGCATCAGGGCAGCGCCGACCGCGCGAGCGTGCACTCGCGCGAGCCGCGGACGCTGCATCGGCGGAAACTTACTATGCCCCCGCCGTGTTGGCCGCTATTTCAGGGTCCCTTAACGCCGTCGACGGCGTCGAGCGACGAGAGATACACGAACAGGCCCTGCATCTCGCTCTCGGGCAGCTTGTCCTCGCCGATCGGCTTCATGCGGCCCGAGCCCTCGCGGATCTGCTTGCGCATGTGCGCGATCGGCTCGGCGTGACCCTTGAGCTTGGGTCCGAGGTCCGCGTCGCCGCCCGGGTGGCAGCTGCCGCAGGCGTTGTCGTAGCTGGTCTGCCCGGCCGCGAGCAGCGAGTCCCACTCCGCCTGATCGGTGATCACGATCTCTGGCTCGCCGCCCGAGGTGGCCTCGCCGCCCTCCGAGCCTTCGCTCTTCTTGCTGCCACAGGCGCCGAGCACGAGTGCTCCGCCGACGAGCGTTCCCGCGATCCACTTCCACCCAGTCATCATGAGTCCTCCTCGATGCGCTTCCGATGCGCGGCGCGCAACAGCATGCACGATCAAACGCACGAACGGTACCGCGGCAGGCACGCGCGCACTCACTTGCGCTCTCCGTTCTGGGGGCCGTTCGCAACGGGCTCGGCTCGTTTGTCGCCGACCGTGGACGTTTGCAGGCTGCGCGCGATCAAAGCCTCGATGCGCGGCGCGATCGCCGTCGGTGCGTGGGCCAGCCACGCGCGCAGCGGCTCGGTCGCGCGCGCCTCGCCTGCAGGGAGCAAGGCCTCCAGCGCGTCGATCGGGTCCTCGCGCGTGGTGCGTTCGAGCACCGTCAACCACAGAGGATCCTGCCAGCAACGCGGCTCCAGCAACGCGCGCGCGGCCCGCGCGAGCTGCGCATGCACCCCGTTCGCGAGCGTGTGCACCGAGGCGGGCAGGCGCAGCTCGGCATGACGCGCGTAACCACGCAGCGCCGCCAGCACCACGTCGAGGTCACGATCGTCGAGCGCACGCTGGAGCACGCGCTCCACGTCGGGCGTGACCTCGCCGTGCGCCAGTGCGTCGACGACGGCGGCGCGCAGCTCCGGCAGGGCGGCCTCGCTCAGCGCGAGCAACGCGGGCGTCGCACGTCCCGCCAGTGCGTGCACGGCGGCGATGCGGACCTCCAGCGCGTCGTCGTCGAGCCGCGCGATCAGGGCGCGCGTCTCGGCCGTGTGCGCGGCGGCTGCGCGTACTTGCGGCTCGGGGTCGTCGAGCCGCGGGCGCACGAGGCGGACCTCGAGGGCGGGATCTTCGACCGCCACGTCCAGCAGCCGATAGGCCTCGGCCCGCACGCCCGGGTCGGCGTCCCGCGTGAAAGGCAGCACGACGGCCGGATCGAGGTCTGCGAGGCCGCCGAGCAGGCGCAGCGCATCGCGCTTGTCCCGCGGCGTGCTGGCCCGCGTGAGCTCGCCCACCAGCCGCTGCTCGGCCCCGGGCCACGCAAAGCCCATCGTGAGCACCAGAACCCCGAGCCACGCCCTCATTCGGCCACGATACCTGATTTTCGCGACACTTCTGCTAGCCTGCCGCCGCTCATGAAGCGGTACCTCGTCCAGACCTTCGGCTGCCAGATGAACGTGCACGACTCGCGGCGCATCGAGGAGGTGCTCGGCGCGCACGGTTATGAGCAAGCCGACGAGCTGGCCGTGGCCGACGTCATCGTGCTCAACACCTGCAGCGTGCGCGAGAAGGCCGAGCAGAAGCTGCGCAGCATGGTCGGCACCTACAAGGGCCTGAAGGCGCTGCGGCCGGACCTGGTGATCGTGGTCGCGGGCTGCGTCGCGCAGCAAGAGGGCGACCAGCTCTTGCGCCGGGTGCCGCACCTCGATCTGGTGATCGGCCCGGACAACATCGCCGAGCTGCCCGCGCTGGTCGAGAGCATTCGCGACGGCGCGCCGCCGCGTGCGCGCACCGTGTTCGACCTGGAGAGCCCGCGCTTTCTGGTCGCGCAGCCGCGCAAGGAAGTCACCAGCTTCGTGACCGTGATGAAGGGCTGCGACGAGCGCTGCACGTACTGCATCGTGCCTTATACGCGCGGTCCGGAGCGCTACCGCGCGGCCGGTGAGATCGTCGCGGAGATCGCGCACCTCGTCGAGGGCGGCGTGCGCGAGATCACGCTGCTGGGCCAGACCGTCAACAGCTGGCACTCGGGCGGCAGCGGGGAGGGCGAGAGCGAGTTCCCGGCGCTGCTGCGGCGCATCGCGCTCGAGGTTCCGTCGCTGCTTCGGCTGCGCTACACGTCGCCGCACCCGCGCCACCTCACCGAGGCGCTGATCGACGCGCACGCACAGCTCGCGATCTTGCCGCGCCACCTGCACCTGCCCGTGCAGTCCGGCTCCGACCGCATGCTCAAGCGCATGCTGCGCCGCTACACCCACGCCGACTACGTGCGGCGCATCGAGGCGCTGCGTGCGCGCGTGCCGGGGCTCACCGTCTCGACCGACATGATCGTCGGCTTCCCAGGCGAGACCGACGCCGACTTCGAGGCCACGCTGGAGCTGGTGCGCGAGGTGGGCTTCGTCTCGCTGTTCGGCTTCAAGTACAGCCCGCGCCCGTACACGCCCGCGCTCAAGCTCGAAGACGACGTGCCCGAAGCCGTGAAGGACACGCGGCTGCAGGCGCTGTTCGCCGCCGTCGACGAGATCCAGCGCGCGCACCTGCAGAGTTTGGTCGGCAAGCGCGTGCAGGTGCTGGTCGAGTCGCGCGACGAGTCGGTGCCCAATCGCTACGCGGGCCGCTCCGAGCGCCACGAGCTCGTGCACCTCGAAGCACCCGAGGGGCTCGACCCGCGCGGCGCGCTGGTGAACGTCGAGATCGTGGAGGCCTTCAAGCACTCGCTCCACGGGTTGATGGAAGGCGGCGTCTACCACGCACCCGCGCCCAAGCGCGCCGCGATCCGCCTGCCGATGGCGTCTGCGTAAGTGTCGCCGCGCACGCGCATCATCCTCGCGTGGACGCCCGCGGTCCTCTACACGCTGCTGATCTGGTGGCTGTCGTCGCAGGTGCTCGACATCGCGTTCATGAGCCGCGTGCCGTTCCAGGACAAAGGCGTGCACTTCCTCGAGTACGGCGCGCTCACGTTCTTCATCGCCTTCGCGCACCTGTACACCTGGCCCGCGCGCACGCTCGCCGGCCCACTGGTCGCCGCCGCCTTCACGACCGCGCTCGGCCTGCTCGACGAGCTCCACCAGGGCTTCGTGGTGGGCCGCTTCAGCGACATCTACGACCTGCTTGCCGATGCGACGGGCGCACTGATCGCCGCGCTGGCGTTCCTCGCCGTGCGCGCCGTCCAGCGTGCCCTAAGTCGTCGCAACGATCCGCTGATTCCGCGAACGAGCTGACGCGTCGTTGACAAGTTAGGACTCCTAACATAGCCTGTCGTTCATGAGCGAGAGGCGCCTGCCGTACTTCGACGAGCACAGTGAGCCGGTGGCGATGCGCATCGCCGCGGGCCTGCACAAGATCGGGCTCGCGATGAAGCAGCAGGCCTGGCAGCAGGCCAACGAGGAAGGGCTGTCGGCGACGCAGGGGCAGATCTTGGCGGCCCTCGTCAGCCACGGTCCGCTGACGGGCAGCGAGCTGCGTGAGCGGCTCGGCGTGACGTTGCCGACGATCAGCGACTCGGCGCGCGTGTTGGTCGAGAAGGAGCTGGTCGCCAAGTCGCCGGACCCGCGGCACCCGCGCGCGAGCTTGCTGACGCCGACCGCGCGTGGGGCGGCGCTCGGCGCACGCGCGCGCTCGTGGCCCGAGTACATGGCGACCGCCGTCGAAGACCTCGACGCGAACGAGCAGCGCGCGTTCCTGAACGGCGTGGTGAAGATGATCCACGGCCTGCAGACGCAGGGCCTGATCCCGCTCGACGGCATGTGCATCACCTGCACGCACTTCCGCCCGAACGTGCGCAGCGGCGCCTCGCCGCATCACTGCGCGTTCGTCGACGCGCCGCTCGCCGCCGAGCAGCTGCGCGTGGCGTGCACCGAACATCAGCTCGCCGACGAAGCGACGCGCACGCAGGTCTGGGAACAGTTCATCCGCTGAGGGAACGGACAACCAGCGCAAGAGCATCCGCAGCCATCGAGGCTGACGGTGTGGCGGAGCTTTGCTCCGGGAGGGTGTGTCATGAGTTCGATTCACGGTTACACGCACGGCGCCGCGCAGCGCTCACCGGTTACGCTCGCAGACCTCGCGCAGATCAAGGCGAGCGTGCTGTTCGGCGAGGACGACGTGCGCGCGCTGCGCATGTCCCACGAGGTGGTGAAGGATCAGGTCGAGGCGATCCTGGACGTCTGGTACGGCTTCGTCGGCAGCCAGCCGCACCTGCTGGCCTCGTTCTCCACGCCGGACGGCAAGCCGATCGCGGAGTATCTGGGCGGCGTGCGCAAGCGCTTCGCGCAGTGGATCCTCGATACGTCGAAGGCGGAGTACGACCAGGCCTGGCTCGACTACCAACACGAGATCGGCCTGCGCCACCACCGCGCCAAGAAGAACGTCACCGACGGCGCCAACTCCACCGCGCTCGTGCCCTTCAAGAATTTGTTCGCGCTGATCTTCCCCGTCACGTTCACGCTGCGCGCGTTCCTCGCGAACAAGGGGCATAGTCAGCAAGACGTCGACGCGATGTACAACGCGTGGCTCAAGTCGTGCCTCGTCCAGCTCACGCTCTGGAGCCACCCGTACATCAAGGACGGCGACTTCTGACGAGCGCCACGGCACTGCCACACGAGGCCGCGTGCGAACTGCACGCCGGCGCCGTCGTTTGACAGCTATCCCGCCTACCAGCTCGTCGAGCACACGCGCTAGTTCGCGGTCTTCCGGGCGGCGAGCTGTTCGATCTCGGACAGCCAGCGCGCGAGCTCCGGCAGCAGCTCCGTGACGTCGAGGCCCGCCGCCTGCACGTGGCCGAGGTGGGCATCGAGCGCGAGCATCAGCTCCTCGAGGGCCTGACGGTGCTCGGCCTCGAAGCCTTGCTGACGCTCGACGCCAAGACCGAGCAGCTCGCCATCGAGCACGGCGATCTGCGCGTCGAGCTCCGCGCGCTTGTCTTCCAGGCCGGAGCGCTTCTTCTGCAGCGTCTCGCGGCGGCGTAGCTCGGCCTTGGTGAGGCCGAGCGCGAGCTTCTCCTCGCTGCGCTCCAGCGCGTAGGTGCGGCCCTGCAGCTGCCGAATGCCATCGGCCAGCGCGGGGTGATCGGCGAGCACGAGCGCGCGCCGCAGCTCGGCCTCCTTGCGCTTGAGCGCCTCCAGCTGCTCCTCGAGCTTGCGCTTGGTGATGCGCTCGGCGTCCTCGCTGGACGCCTGCACGGGCTCGCTCGCGGGCTCGGCCTCGCTGGACACTTCGGTGTTATCGGTCTGCTCTTCGGACACGTTCATGGAGCCCGCATCCTACTCGAAGACGAGCGCGAGGATGTCAGTCACCGTCGAGCGCTTGCACATCGGCAAGGTCTTTGGCGCGGCCGGCCGCCCGCTTGTTCTTGATCAGCGCTCCTTTGCCGATCACGGGAATCATCAGACCGTTCGCGTCTACCGTAATGGCTTCTGCCGCGGCTTCGTCGAAGTCGACACCGTCGATGGCGGTGAGGATCTCGATCAGCAGCGGCTTGCGACCGATGCGATACCCGTAGCGCTCCGCCTCGAAGAGCCCCGCGTCGACGCCCTGTAGCGGCGCACCGAACCGCTGTAGCGCCTCGTAGACACGCTTCGCGTTGTCCGCGCTCGGTCGCACCAGCAGATCGATGTCGTCGGTCGCGCGGCCATGGCCGTGTGCGGCGACTGCCCAGCCGCCGATGAGCAAGAACTCGACCTGCGCTTGCTGAAACTCCTGCAGTAGATCTTGGTAGTCCTGTGGCAGCCGGAGCTCAGCCACGACGGGCACGCGCGCACTCGAAGACTTCGCCAGGCCACTCGGCGCGAGGCAGTGGCGCGGGGAGTGGGCTGCCCGTCGCCAACCACGCGCGCTCGTTGAGCTCGATCAAGGCGGCGAGGCGCTGCGCGGGCGACAGGTCGGTGTAGAGGCCAGCTCTTGGCTGGCCGGTCTGCACGACCTCCCCGTGCCAGGTGGCGCGTCGATGGCGTGCCCGCTTTTCGCGCTCGTCCATGCTCGGCGACTCTACCACGCGTAAAGGGCGGAACCTCAGTCGACCTTCAGGATGGCGTGGAACGCTTCCTGCGGGATCTCCACGGAGCCGACGTTCTTCATGCGCTTTTTGCCCTCTTTTTGCTTCTCGAGGAGCTTGCGCTTGCGTGAGATGTCGCCGCCGTAGCACTTGGCGGTGACGTCCTTGCGGAAGGCGTTGATGGTCGCCCGGGCGATGATGTTGCCGCCGATGGCCCCCTGGATGGCGATCTTGAAGTTCTGCCGCGGGATCACCTCCTTGAGCCGCTGGCAGATCTCCTTGCCGCGCTGGTGCGCCTTCTCGCGGTGGACGATCACCGAGAGGGCGTCCACGGGATCGCCATTGACGAGGATGTCGAGCTTCACCAGCGGCGCCGGCTCGTAACCCTTCAGCTCGTAGTCGAGCGAGGCGTAGCCGCGGGAGACGGACTTGAGCTTGTCGAAGAAGTCGAAGACGACCTCCGCCATGGGCAGGTCGTAGACGATCTGCACCCGGCGAGGACCGAGGTAGCGGATGTCCCGCTGCACACCACGCCTTTCCTCGCAGAGCCGCAGGATGGCGCCCACGTAATCGTTGGGCGTGTGGATGTTGCAGGTCAGGATCGGCTCCTCGAGGTGGTCGACATGCTGAGGCGGCGGGAGCTTGGCGGGATTGTCGACCTCGAGGACCTCTCCCTTCGTGGTGTGGACGCGGTAGACCACCGAGGGCGAGGTGGTGATGAGGTCCAGGCCGTATTCCCGCTCGAGCCGCTCCTGGACGATCTCCATGTGCAGCAGGCCCAGGTAGCCGCAGCGAAAGCCGAAGCCCAGGGCCTGCGAGGTCTCGGGCTCGAAGGTGAAGGAGGAGTCGTTGAGCCTCAGCTTTTCCAGCGCCTCGCGCAGGTCCTCGTAATCCGACGAGTCCACGGGGAAGATCCCCGAGA
>DASUME010000789.1:0-3176 GCA_036277895.1 Polyangiales bacterium | reverse complement strand
ATACAGGTCGCGCTGCAGCTGGGCGACCGGCATGAACGTGCTGTGGTAGTCGGAAGTCTTACCCTGATAAGTAACCGGAAAGTTGTTCGGTTCGTTGGGCCCTTCCACTGCCAGCAGCGCATCAGAGGCGTAGAGCTGCTTCGCCATCGTCAGCGTGCTGTCGATGTTGGAGTTCGTGATGATGCTGCCACGCACACCGGCGCGCTGGTGCATCGTGAGCCAGCCCGGCACGGCCTGCGGGTTACCGTCGTCACGAAAGTTGCGGAGGCCGGCGTAGCGCATCGCGTCCGCGCTCTTGGCGGGGTCATCGACGCCTTGGCCCACATGGGTGCAGACCCCAAGCGAGTTAAGAAGACTGCTCGCGGGAACGGCCACAATCCCCGGTAGGTCTTGCGTAGCCGTGGCGCCGGCCACCACCGGAGTGTCCTTCGGCGTCACGATAGCCGACTCGATCGCGCCTTTACATGCGCCGGCGCAGCACAGCGCCAGCGAATGCCACAGCAGCGTCTTGGCTCTCATGGGCGTGAAGGGTACCCTGCCTGGGAGCAGCGTCGATAGCTGCCCTTCATCGCATAAGCTCGCGCCCGCCTTCTGGTCCGCACGCAGCACGGACTCTCGTGCGGACAGCTCCTAGTAGCGGGCGCGTACGCGCTCTTCGGCGTCGGGGATGGTGGGCTCTACGCTGTGCAGCGCGACCAAGATTCGGCTCGCGCGCGTCCTTATCGTTCGCGAGGTAGCGCCCCTCGCCGGCTACCAGGGTGAACCCGGACCGTAGGACGCAGACCACGTAGGTCTGCAAGATGTCATCGAAGCGCGGGGCTCGCTCGGCTGGCGTTTGGGCGCTGCAGTCCGAAGAACAGCTCGGGGCGCTCGCGGCTATCCTATCCTCAGAGTCATGTGCGCGTCGTCGATGCTTTGCTTGCCTACCCGGTAGGCGTCGCCGGTGTGACCGACTTCGACGAAGCCCAGTCCTCGGTACAGCCGGCGCGCGCGCTCGTTGTGCGCGAACACGGAAAGGTCGATCCAGAACAGGTCGCGCTCGCTGGTGGCCCAGCGGATCGCGGCGTGGAGCAGGGCGCTGCCGATGCCGTGCGCGCGGTGGGCGCGCTCGACGCCGATACCCAGGCGACAGCGGTGTAGCGCCGAGTACAGATGGCCGCCGGTCAAGTCAAGGTGACCGATCATGCGGTCGTTCACGAAGGCGCCCCAGCAGCGCTCCCAGCCGGGCAGGTCGACGGCGCGGCGCCAGCTCTCGTAGCGGCTGGCCTCGTAGGCCTCGCGGTCGAACTCCGAGAACGGGGCGAACACGATGTCGCCCTCGCGTCCGGACTCCCCTGCGTGGCGTTCGATGTGCTGGCCGGCGGCGCGCAGATCGGCGGTACGCAGGAGGCGGATGACAGCGTTCACGTTAGAAAAGAACCGCATATCGCGGGGGCTTGCAAGCGGGCTGACTCAGAATCGCGCGCAGGCGCGGGAGTCCACGCGTAGCACGGACTGTTGGGCGAACAGCTGCTTGTAGCGGGTGCGGATGTTCTCGAGGGCTTGGTCGACGGGCTGGTCGCCGTGGTGGAGCACGATCAGGACGCGGCTGGGCTCGCGGATGTCCTTGGCGCCCTCCAGCCACCGCCCTTCGCCGGCCAGCGAGGTGAAGCCGGTGGGGAGCTGGGGCACCACGTATTGTTCGACGAAGAGGTCGAAGGTGGTCTGCTCGATCTGGTTGCCGTCGGAGCGCGTGAGGCCGAAGTAGAGCTCGGTCTGCTGGAATAGCTCACCGCCCAGGGGGCAGTCGGGCGGTGGCTGGGGGGTCCGGACACAAGCGCTCAGGCAGAGCACCAGCGGCGCCCATCTCATTCCGTTTCCTCGAACAGGGTGCGGCCGATCAGCATGCGCCGGATCTCGCTGGTGCCGGCGCCGATCTCGTAGAGCTTCGCGTCGCGCAGCAGGCGGCCTGCGGGGAAGTCGTTGATGTAGCCGTTTCCGCCGAGCGCCTGGATCGCTTCGAGCGCGCAGGCGGTGGCTTTTTCCGCGGCGTAGAGGATGCAGCCAGCGGCGTCCTTGCGCGACGAGATGCCTCGGTCGCACGCGCGCGCGACGGCGTACACGTACGCGCGGCTGGCGCTGAGGGTGGTGTACATGTCCGCGAGCTTGCCCTGCATGAGCTGGAACTCGCCGATCGGCTTTCCGAACTGCTTGCGCTCGTGCACGTACGGCAAGACGAGATCGAGGCACGCCTGCATGATGCCGAGCGGCCCGGCGCTGAGCACCACGCGCTCGTAGTCGAGGCCGCTCATCAACACCTGCACGCTGTGGCCGCGCTTGCCGAGGATGTTGGCGGCCGGTACCGGGCACTCCTCGAAGATCAGCTCGCAGGTGTTGGAGCCGCGCATGCCGAGCTTGTCGAGCTTCTGCGCGGTGCGGAAGCCAGGGCTCGCGGTCTCGACCAGGAAGGCGGTGATGCCGCGGGCGCCGAGCTCCGGATCGGTCTTGGCGTAGACCACGATCACGTCTGCATCCGGGCCGTTGGTGATCCACATCTTGGTGCCGCTGAGCAGGAAGTGATCGCCGCGCTGCTCGGCGTGGGTCTTCATGCTGACGACGTCGCTGCCGGACTCGGGCTCGCTCATCGCCAGCGCGCCCACGTGCTCGCCGCTGATCAGCTTCGGCAAGTAGCGCGCGCGTTGCTCGGCCGTGCCGTGGCGCGCGATCTGGTTGACGCACAAGTTCGAGTGCGCGCCGTAGGAGAGACCGATCGCCGCGCTGTAGCGCGAGATCTCCTCCATCACGATGCAGTGCGCGAGGTAGCCGAGTCCCGCGCCACCGTCTGCTTCCGCGACCGTCAGGCCGAGCACACCGAGCTGGCCGAGCAGCGGCCAGAGCTGACGCGGGAACTCGTTCTTCTGATCGATCTCGGCGGCGATCGGCGCGATGTGCCGGCGCGCGAAGCGGTGCACGCTGTCGCGCAGGCGCTCGAGCTCTTCGCCCAACCCGAAGTCCAAGTTTCGATGTGCTACGGCCACCCGATCATGATTGCGCACCCTCCGCGCTCTCGCCGAGTTTTTCCGTGCGCTGACGCGCTGCGCTACTTCAGCTCCGCGCCGCACTCGCTGCAGGTAGGGCGCTGGGAGGCGAGCTGGTGGATCGGGCCGGCGGCCAGGCCGAAGGTGAGCGCCAGCGGC
>DASUME010000788.1:0-5195 GCA_036277895.1 Polyangiales bacterium | reverse complement strand
CGCTACACGCCGCGAACGTGATGGTGTCGTTCAGGGGAAGAGGAAGCCGACCAGCCAGTTGCTGCCGGCGCCGTTTCCGTTGCCCAGGTTGAGGTTCCAGCCGCCGCCGAAGTTGCCCCAGATGTCGCCGCCGTCGACGGTCTCCAGCTGCTCGTCCGAAAGCGTCTCGATCTCGTTCGACTCGGCGATGTTCAGTTCGTTCATGACAGATCCTCCGTTAGAAAAGTGCGTGTTCCGTTCGCGAACAAGTGGAACGTAGACTGCTCGCGAGACGCGCACTAGCGGCTGACGGGGTGATGAGATGCAGTTTGCTTTCGCGATCTTGCGCGCATGCACTCACCCCTCGCCTAGGGTTAACCCTGAGCGTCTGACGGTGCCGCAGCAGACGAGAGTGAGTCGGGTAGACAACAAGAGCGGAAGGCCAGGCGCGTCGCGGGGGCCGCTCGTGCTAGCTTCGATCCACTCACGGAGGCGTCATGCGCGCACGGATCGCTGGTTTGTGGACGCTACTCTCGCTCTCGCTCGCCGCGCCGGCTCACGCCGATGGCATGTACTGCGGCACCAAGCTGGTCTCGGACGGGGACTCGCCCTACGAGGTACGCAACATCTGCGGCTCGCCCGACCAGGCGATCTCGCGGGTCGAGATGCGCACCGTCAACCAGTGGGTCGATGGACCGTGCCTGTACCGCGGGCAGCTCCGCTGCGGGCAGATGGTGCAGTACACCATTCAGGTGCAGGTCGACGAGTGGCTCTACGACTTCGGCACGCACCAGCTGATCCGCAACCTGGTGTTCGAGAACGGGCGCTTGATCCGGCTCTATACCGGCGGCTACGGTGTGAAGCAGACCTGATCAGCGTGCGCCGAGCTCTGCCAGCGCGTCGCCCGTGACGCGGCAGATGCGCCAGTCCGGCATCACCAGCGCGCCCATCTTCTCGTAGAACGCGATCGCGTTCGCGTTCCAGTCCAGCACGCTCCACTCGAAGCGCCCGTAGTCGCGCGCGACCGCGAGCTGCGCGAGGTGTACGAGCAAGGCCTTGCCCACGCCGCGGCCACGCTCGCTCTCGCGCACGTAGAGGTCCTCGAGGTACAGCCCGGGCTTGCCGAGGAACGTGGAGAAGTTGACGAAGAACAGCGCGAACCCGATCACGTGCTGCCCGCGCTCGGCGACCACACACTCGATCACCGGTCGTTCGCCGAACAGGTGGCGCTCCAGGTCGCGCGGCTCTACCGCGACTTGATGGCGCAGGTGCTCGAAGTCCGCGAGCTCGCCGATCAGGCCGACGATCGCCTCACAATCGCGCTTGTCCGCGGCACGCAACTGAAATCCCATGCGCCCATTCTGCCGGCGTCCGTCTGTAACGCCACCAGGCGGCGAAGTTCGACCGCGCGAGCGATGAAGTCGTGCGCTGTGCGCGGTCCTTCCTCGCGGAGGTGCGCATGTCTACCAGCGTGAGTAGCGTGGCCGAAATCGACTTCTCCAGTGCGACGCGGCGCCAGTGGCTCGGGCTCGCATCGAGGCCGCCAACGCGGGCTTCGCGCACGCGATGCGCGCGGGCGCCTGGGTGGCGACGGCCATCACGCTGGTGTGTGCTCGGATGATCGCGCGCTTCATGAAGCGCTAGGACCGCCGGCGATGAAAGATCGCGCTGCGCAGGCTGGCTGCCGCGTCGGCGACGACAGACGCGTTCGTGGCCGTGCAGCTCGCGAGTTCAGGCACCACACGCCCGCTGCGCCGATAGCGCGTGCCCGGCCGCTGCGCTAAAGCGCGATGGTCATGCGTCCTATTCTCATGTTGGTACACCGCTGGCTTGGCCTGTTTACGGCGGTATTCCTGGCCATGGCTGGCCTCACCGGGGCACTGATCGCGTGGGACCACGAGCTCGATCACTGGCTCAACCCGCAGCTGTTCCACGCCCAAGACGCCGGCCCCGCGCGTGCGCCGCTGGAGCTGGTGCGCGAGCTGGAGGCGAAAGATCCCCGCCTCACGGTGGTGTACGTGCCGCTATCGCTCGACGAGGGCGAGTCGCTCGACCTGTTCGTCGCGCCGCGACTCGATCCGAAGACCAACGCGCCGTACGAGCTCGGCTTCACCGAGATCATGCTCGATCCCGCGAGCGGGCGCGTGCTCGGCCAGCGCGAGTGGGGGGCCCCCTCGCTCTCGCGCGAGGGCATCTTGCCGTTCTTGTACCGGCTCCACTACACGCTGCAGCTCCCGCTGACCGGCGGCGTGGACATCGGCACGCTGGTCATGGGTGTGGTCGCGGTGGTGTGGTTGCTCGACGCGTTCGTCGCGCTCCACATCTCGTTCCCGAGCCGCAAGGTGTGGAAGAAGTCGTTCGCATTCCGCTTCGGTCAGGGCACCAACAAGGCCGTCTTCGATCTGCACCGCTCGAGCGGCGTGTGGCTGTGGCCGATCCTGTTCGTGTTCGCGTTCACCGCGGTGGTGATGAACCTCGGCGACCAGCTCGTGCAGCCGGTGGTGAACGTGCTCTCGCCGCTGACGCCGAATCCGTGGGACGCGGAGCCGGGCGAGGCGAAGGAACCCGGTGTCGATCGCGAGCGCGCGCTCGCAATCGCGGACGGGATCGCGAAGGAGCGCAAGATCGCGGAGCCGATCGGATCGATCTTCCTCTCGCCCCAGTGGGGCTTCTACGCCTTCAGCCTGCACAACCCCGGCGATGAGCACGGCGACGGCGGGCTCGGCAACCGCGGGCTGTACCTGGATGCGCAGACGGGCGCGCTGATCCGCGACCGCACGCCGAGCCAGGGCAGCGCAGGCGACGTGTTCATGGCGGCGCAGTTCCCGATCCACTCGGGCCGCATCTTCGGTCTAGGGGGGCGGATCTTCGTGAGCTTCCTGGGCCTGGTGATCGCCGGGCTGAGCGTCACGGGCGTCTGGTTGTGGGCGAAGAAGCGCGTGGCCCAGTCCCGCGCAGCCGCCCGCAACCGCGTCGCCGCAGCGATCGACTCTCCCGAGCTCGGGCCTCACGCCAGCGTGCGCAAGAACGCCTGAACCGCGCGCGTGAAGTCGACCGGGCAGTCCATGTGCGCGACGTGGCCGCCCGGTAAGGTCTCCAGGCGCGTGTGCGGACGGCGGCTCGCCATCTCGTGCGCTTCCTGCTCGCTGAACAGCTTGCTGTCTGCGCCGCGGATCACCAGCGCCGATGGAGTTGTCGAGCAGCACGGCGCTCTCCACGTTCAGGTGCGCCAGCAGCCCCAGCACGTCTCTTTCGTAGTGTGCGCGCGCGTGGTGCTGGGTGTGCGCGGAGTCGCCATGCCCCCGTTGACCGGGGGCCCCCCGGGCTGGGAGCGCGAGGCAGCTTGCCTCATCGTTTCCTCATGTTGCAAAGGCGTGTGCACACGGCCTGCGGCGCGCAAGACTGGGTGCACTTGTTACAGCAACGGATTCAGGAGCTTTGATGGCGGCGAAACGTCCTGCGGTGAGAATCGTGCTCGGGGTGCTCGGGCTGGCCCTGCTCGCCGCGGTGGTGATCCGGCTGCGCGTGCAGGCCGGCGACGACGTGCGCACCCCCGTGGCGGGCAAGCCAGAGCGCCAGACCGCGGTGCTGGTCGCGGCGGTGGAGCGTAAGGATATGCCGATCGAGCTCGAGGGCATCGGCAGCGCCGCGGCACTGATGAGCGTCACGATTCGACCTCAAGTGGACGGCCGCATCACCAAGGTGTTCTTCACGGAGGGACAACCGGTGAAGGCGGGCGAGCTGCTCGCGCAGATCGATCCGCGTCCGTACCAGATCGCGCTGCAGCAGGCCGAGGCGAACTTCGCGCGCGACAAGGCCACGCTGGAGAGCAACCAGGGCAACTACGACCGCCTGGTGCAGCTGCAGCAGGGTCACTTCGTCGCGACGCAGGACGTGTCGAACCAGAAGGCGCTGGTGGGACAGGGGCAAGCTTCGCTGCTCGGTGATCAGGCCGCGATCGACAATGCCAAGCTGAACCTCTCGTACGCGCGCATCACGTCGCCGATCGATGGCGTGGCCGGAATTCGTTTGATCGATCCCGGCAACTACGTGCGTGCGGGGGACACCAACGGGCTCGTGATCCTGACTCAGCTCGACCCGATCGCGGTCGTGTTCTCGCTGCCGCAGGATGACCTGCCGAAGATCGCGGCGGAGCTCGCGCGCACGGGCACCTTGCCGGTGGTCGCGTTCGATCGCGAGGGGCTGACCGAGCTCGCGCACGGCGAGCTGCGCGTGATCGACAACCAGGTGGTGAGCGCGACCGCCACGCTGCGCCTCAAGGCCGTGTTCCCGAACGCCGAGCGCAAGCTGTGGCCGAACCTGTTCGTGAAGGCGCGCCTGCTCCTGGAGACGCGCAAGGACGCGCTGGTGGTGCCCTCGACGGCGATCCAGCGTGGTCCACGCGGCCCGTTCGTGTACGTGGTGGGCAGCGACCAGACGGCGCAGGTGCGCATGATCAAGGTCGAGCTGATGATCGCGGAGGAGGCCGTGATCGCGAGCGGCCTGCAGCCCGGCGAGCAGGTCGTGATCGAGGGCCAGAACCAGCTGCGTCCGGGCGCCAAGGTGCAGCTGCGCACCGGCACGCCCAAGCTGAACGCCAAGCCGCCGGACTCGCTCAAATGAACGTCTCCGAGCCGTTCATTCGCCGTCCCGTCGCCACCAGCCTGCTCACGGTGGGGTTGTTGCTGACGGGCATGTTCGCGTACCGCGAGCTGGCGGTGTCGGCGCTGCCCGAGATCGACTACCCGACGATCGTCGTCTCCACCGGGCTCCCCGGCGCGAGCGCGGAGACGATGGCGTCGAGCGTGACCACGCCGCTGGAGCGGCAGTTCGGCCAGATCCCCTCGCTCGCGCAGATGACCTCGGTCTCCAGCTTCGCCAGCTCGCAGATCACGCTGCAGTTCAACCTGGAGCGCGACATCGACGCCGCCGAGCAGGACGTGCAGGCGGCGATCAACGCGGCCTCGTCGCTGTTGCCGCGCACCCTGCCCGCACCGCCGGTGTACGCGAAGAGCAACCCGGCCGATGCGCCGATCCTGACGCTGGCGGTGAGCTCGGATGTGCTCGCGCTGCGCGAGGTCGACGACTACGCCGACTCGATCCTGGCGCAGAAGATCTCCCAGGTCAGCGGCGTCGGCCTGGTGACCCTGAACGGCGGGCAGCGTCCGGCGGTGCGCGTGCAGGTCGACCCGGTGAAGCTGGCCGGGCGCGGTCTC
>DASUME010000787.1:0-5656 GCA_036277895.1 Polyangiales bacterium | reverse complement strand
CGCAGCACGTCTCCGCTGAGCGATGACAGCCCATACATCAAGACTGCGACGGGCATCGCGGGATAGAGCGGAAAGTGTCCGGCACACAGATGAGCCGGCAACGCTTCCAGCCGGGCCACGCCTTGCTCTGCATCCAGGCGGGCATGCACGAACGGAAACGCTTCGCGGTAGGGATTTCTGCGCATGTGCATGAGAGATTCCAGCGGCAAAGACGCGGCGCGCGGCGCGCGGCGCAGGTCCTGACGATGAGCGCTGAACAGGCGCTCGAACACGCGCTCCTGCAGCACCGAGTAGCTTACGTCGAGCGTGTACAAGGTGCGGCCCAGGCCGTCTCGCAGAGCACACTCGGCGCGTGCCTGACGACGCTCGCGGTGCAAGGCGCGTGCGTCCACGTTCAGAAGGCCCGAAGTGTCCGGCGAGGCGTCGGTCTCGCGTCGCAGGTGCGCGCGATTGGCGAGGTAGAAATGTTTCCCGGAGTCGGACTGCAATGAGGCGCAAGCGCAAGATCCGGCGATGGCGAGGTGCCGACCGGCCTCGGCGGCGGGCAGCGCGCCAAGCTCATGGCCTCGCGGCTGCTCGGCCAGGATGTGCGCGCTCACGCGACCGGGCGCGTCGAGCTCCAGCTCCGTCAATGCAAAATACGGTTCACGAACCTCGATCAAGGATTGGACTTTCAACTTCTACCTCGTGGGGCCGCGGGCAACGGTCCTCGAATAGTGACGACTGAGCACCCTGTACGCCGTGGCGCGCCGGATCTTTCCTCGTGCGGTTCCACTTCGATCGTTTTCCTCCGGCGTTGGCGAAGCAGTCTCGATGAAATCGCCATTCAGAATGATTATCGTGGAATCAAACCGACAAGGTACGGCCGGGCCGCGCGCGCGGCCCTCGCTCTCCGCCCCATCTCGCGCGCAGCGGACCACCGACGGAGTCCTCGTCTCTTCGACTTTCAAAGCGCGAATACCGTGCGCGAACGAGGGAAGGTTTCGGGAGGTCGCGACGTCCGCGGCTCTTTTCGGCGACCTCGCGATCGCCTCTGAGCTGTCCGTGTACGGTAACGTCTGACGCAAGTTTTGAGACCGTCGAGTATGGAAACTGAACCGTGAGAAGCATCCAAAGAAAAGCGATCGAACCAAACGATCAGCCTTTGCATTGACCTGATTGGGTGTAATAGAGCGCTTCGTCAGCGGTCCAACAACTGGGGCGCTGAGGCGGCGGTAAAGCGGTCCCTCGAATGGAGCGGACACGACAGCGCTGCACCCAATCGGAGAAGAACCATGAAGCGCCAAGTGTTCGGCCGCGCCATCGCGCTGGCCGCAGTCGTCGTATTGTCTTCGAGCTGTGCGGAACCGACGGATTTCGAAGAAGCAGAAGAGTTAGGTTCGACTGAACAATCACTGATCACAGTGAACGGTCTTCGAACGACGAATGGCCTCCGCACGACCAACGGCCTCACCACGACGAACGGCCTGCGTACGACGAACGGGCTTCGCATCACGAACGGCCTTCGCACGACGAACGGCCTGCGCATGACCAACGGCCTGCGCACGACGAACGGCCTGCGCATGACCAACGGCCTTCGCACGACGAACGGCCTGCGCATGACCAACGGCCTTCGCGTGACCAACGGCCTGCGCATGACCAACGGCCTGCGCATGACCAACGGCCTGCGCATGACCAACGGCCTTCGCGTGACCAACGGCCTGCGCGTGACCAACGGCCTCCGCGTGACCAACGGCCTTCGCACGACGAACGGTCTTCGGACGACGAACGGTCTTCGGACGACGAACGGCTTCGTTGCGCTGAACGCACTGCGCGTCTTGAACGGCCTCTCCCGCTTCCGCCTTCCGAGGCTCGACGACGTGTCGGTCGACTGCACGGACCACGAGCTCGGCGTCGATTGTACGGGCGTGGCCGATGGCATCCTCAGCCCGATCTACGGCTTGCTTGCGGACGAAGAGAGTGCGGAGCTCGCGAGCTACCTCGTTCGCTGTGCGCTCCCGGCAGAGGACTCGATCTCGCTCGTTGACTACACGGGTGAGCTGGTGACCCTCGACGGCGAGCTCTCGCTCGCGCCCGAGTGGAAAGACGGCAAGTGCGACCAGACCTGTCAGGAGCGCGTCAGCGCGTGCTTGATGGCCTTCACCAACGCCAAGGGTGAGCACGTGGCGATCGAGATGACCGCCGAGGGCACGGCGCTCGGCGGCACCCACGTGTACGAGCTCCAGGAAGCCGCGTACTACGGCAACCTGTTCCTCGACGAGCCCGAGGCCTACTTCTGCGCAGGCAGTGAGTTCGCAGGCGACGACCTGTCCTCGTTCCGCTCGTGCGGCGTCGACCCCGAGACCGGCGAAGCAGACTGCGAGTACGAGTACACCGGCCTCTGCAACGACACGCCGCGTGAGGCCGGAGCCTGCACCTTCGCCGCTGACGGCGCCGCCCTGTCCTGCGAGGCGAGCGACGCCTGGTCGAACCCGATCACCGTCTACCGCGAGAGCAAGCCGACCCTCTGAGTCGAGGTCACGGTCAGCGTCAGGCGTCAGGTCCCGTCGTTGCCGAGCGGAGGGCGTGACGCTTGAAGTCAGGCCCCAGCTCGACGGTGCGTTGTGGGGCGGGGAGCACGACGCCGCGCTGGTCGAGCACGCGTTTGACCGCGATCCTTGCGGCGGAGCGGCTGCGCCGGTAGTGCTCCTCGTCTCCCGCGTTCAGCCATATCAGCACTTGCGCCTTGACGGTGTTCGCACCGAACTCGGCGTACAACACCTCGATCGGCGCCTCGACGATCCGGCCGGGCAAGCTCTCGAGTGATGCGATCATCGCCCCGCGCACCGCTTCGAGCTCCGATCGCGTTCTGAAAGATCTCGCGATGTCCTGAAAGGCGAAGCCGAGCGCGAGGCCCACGACGCCGATGCCCGCGATCAGCGACGTCACCGTCTTCTCTAGCTTCAACGACTCCAGCGCGAACGACACCGCGACCACCAAGATCACGACGCGCACCACCGTGGCGACGAGGTTCGTCATCGGTGGGCTCTCGGTAAGTCGTGCCCAGCGCGAGACCGCGGCATAACACACACGTCCGTGCTTGCTGCTGCGCACTCTTTTTGCCCAGGTGCACTTCCGTGCCTACCTTCCGGGAGCGACGCCGTCGTGGGGCCCGCAGCCAGACCGGCCGGCCTTCTCGTCGGCCGCGAGAAAGGGGCACGGGTTGGTCATGCAGCGTCTGCCTCACGAACATGCGGCGGGTGCTGCTGAGAGCGCGAGGCTGGGAGTCGTCGCCTGTTCGGACTGCGGTCTGGTGCAGCGCTTGGTGGACCGCGGGGCCGACCACTACCTGACTTGTGCGCGCTGTCGAGGCCGCTTGCTGCACACGTCCACGCCTATGCCGATGCTGGTGGCGTCATGCGTGGGCGCCGCCGGATGTTGCCTGCTGCTCGGCTTGGGCACCCCGCTGTTCGAGATCCAGCTGGCGGGCCGGTTCGCGAGCGCGGGGGTGCTCGACGGCGCCAGCTCGCTCGCGGATCGAGACATGCCGGAGCTCGCGCTGGTGCTGATCTTGACGCTGCTGGTCGCACCAGTGGTCCACCTGCTGATCTTGACGCTGGGCCTCCTGGGTGCGCACCAGCGTACTCCGTCGCGTCTGCTGCTCATGCCACTGGGGTTGTTAGAGACGGCGCGCCGATGGTCGATGCTCGAGGTGTTCTTGCTCGCCACGTTCGTGTGTTACGTCCGGCTCCACGCCTGGACCACACTCCAGGTCGGCCCCGCGCTGGCGGGGCTGATCGCCGCGACCCTGGTCTCGGCCGTGGCGCACTCACGACTCAACGTCGAGAGCTTGTGGCAACGTATGCCCTGGAAGCGCGCCGAACCGCGGCCGGTCTCGGGACCACAGATCGCCTGCGACTGGTGTGGTCTGCTGACGAACGCCGGGGATGGTGCGACCTGTCCGCGCTGCGGCCGCGCCCTGCAGTTGCGCAAGCGACACAGCCTGGCTCGCGCGACGGCGCTGCTGATCGCCGCGTGCTTGCTCACCATCCCGGCGAACTTCGTGCCGGTGATGACCATGACCCGCTTCGGCAGGCCCGAGGCGCACACGATCTTCGGCGGGGTCCTGGAGATGGGGGAGGCCCACTTGTGGGGGCTCGCGGCCATCATCTTCGTCGCGAGCATCGTGATCCCAGTGTTCAAGATCATCGCGCTCGCTGCCTTGCTGGTGCTTACGAAGTACGGTCATCCTGGCCATCTCATGCGTCGCACGCGCACGTACCGCGCGCTGCGCGAGCTCGGCCGCTGGTCGTTGGTCGACGTGTTCGCGGTTGCGATCTTGGTCTCCCTGGTGCGCATGGGGCTGTTGGCCACGGTCGAGCCCAGCTACGGCGCGGTCGCCTTCTGTGGCGTGGTGCTGCTGACCATGCTCGCTGTCGAAGAGTTCGATCCGCGACTCATGTGGGACGCAAGCGAGCCGAGCGAGGCCGGCGCATGAACGAGCCTCGCGACGAACAGGCCGCTCCGCCCGAGGAGCTACCCTCCGCGGTACCGCACAAGCGAACCCACCTCTCGCCTATGTGGATCGTGCCGCTGCTTGCGGTCGGCCTCGTGGGCTACCTGGGCTACCGCGCGCTCGCTTCGCACGGACCCAGCATCACCGTGACCTTCAAGACCGCCGCGGGGCTGCGGGTCGAGCAGACCGAGGTGAAGTACAAGTCGGTCATGCTCGGTACCGTGCGTGGCATCGAGCTGAGCGAAGACGCCAGCCACGTCACGGTGAGCATCGACATGAATGCGCGCGCCGAGCCCATGCTGACCACACACGCGAGCTTGTGGGTGGTGCGCCCGCGTCTGCAGACCGGCGGCTTCTCCGCGCTGCAGGCAGGCCTCGAGACGCTCGTCTCGGGAGCCTACATCGAGCTCGACCCAGGTACCCCAGGGGGCGAGAGGAAGACCGCCTTCCAGGGGCTGGAAGAGCCGCCCATCGTACGCTCCAGCGAGCCGGGCACCACGTTCTTCCTGCGTGCCGACGAGATCGGCTCGCTCGGCGTGGGCTCGCCCGTGTTGCACCGTCAGGTTCCCGTCGGAGAGATCCTCGGTGTCGATCTGAGTGAGCAGACCGGTGCGGTCTCGATCCGCGCGTTCGTGCGTGCCCCCTCGGACAAGCTGGTGCGTCAGGACACGCGCTTCTGGAACGCCTCCGGACTGGACGTCGGCATGGGCGCCTCAGGTCTGCATGTGGAGGTCGCTTCGGTGCGCGCCATGCTCTCGGGAGGCGTCGCCTTCGAGACGCCGAGCGAGGCCGCCAGCGCTGCCTCGGCCGAGGCCGGCCACACCTTCGTACTCCTGACCAGCGAGGCTGCAGCAGAGCCGGCCTTGCACGGTCCCGCCGTGCCGTACATCGCGTTCTTCAACGACTCGGTGCAGGGACTGAGCGCGGGCTCACCGGTGACGATGCTGGGCATGCAGGTGGGCAATGTGACCGACGTGCAGCTGGTGCTCGATCCGAAGACGCGCGAACGACTCACGGCCCGCGTCGCCTTCGTGCTGCAGCCGCGGCGTGCCCTCGACGAACCCACGGCGCAGGTGTTGCTCCCCGAGCCCATGCGCAAGCAGGCCGCCGCGGGGCTGCGTGTGGTCCTCGAGACGAGCAGCTACGTGAGTGGAGAAAAGG
>DASUME010000786.1:0-9899 GCA_036277895.1 Polyangiales bacterium | reverse complement strand
CCACGTCCGCGCCGAGCGCGAGCGGGCGCTGCAGCATCGGCGTCGCGAACGTGTTGTCGACGACCACCTTGAGCCCGCGCTGGTGGGCGAGCTCGCTCGCGCGCCGGATGTCGAGCAGCTTCAGCATCGGGTTGGTCGGGGTCTCCAGCCACACCAGCTTGGTCTGCTTGGTGATCGCGCCCGAGAGGCGCTCCATGTCGGTCAGGTCGACCCAGCTGGTCTCGATGCCGAGCGGCTTCATGACCTTGTCGAGGATGCGGAAGGTGCCGCCGTAGACGTCGTCGCACGCCACCACGTGATCGCCCGCACGCAAGGTGTGCAGCAGGGTCGTCATGGCGGCGCAGCCGGACGCGAACGCGAGCCCGTGCTTGGCGCCCTCGAGCCCCGCCAGGCACAGCTCGAGCGTGTGGCGCGTGGGGTTGTCGGTGCGTGCGTACTCGAAGCCCTTGTGGTTCCCCGGGCCGTTCTGCGCGAAGGTGCTCGAGAGCACGATCGGCGGCATCACCGCACCCGTGGTCGGGTCGGGGGACTGGCCGGCGTGGATCGCGAGGGTGTCGAGGTGGAGATCGTCGTGCGCCATCGGTCCATCCTAGCGCACGGCCGTGATCCTCAATGTCTTCGTGGAGCGCCTTCGCGATCTGTTGGCGCACGCGCCCGCGTGAAGTAGAAACGAACGCTCGATGTCCGCTGGTTTGAATCCGTCGCAGGCCGCCGCGGTCGAGCACGATCGTGGGCCGTTGTTGGTGTTGGCTGGCGCCGGGAGCGGCAAGACGCGCGTGATCACCATGCGCATCCAGCGCTTGCTGGCGCGCGGCGTGAAGCCGCAGGCGATCCTCGCGGTCAGCTTCACGAACAAGGCCGCCGAGGAGATGCGCGAGCGTATGGTGCCGCTGGTCGGCCCCAAGGTCGCCGAGCAGCTGGAGCTGTCCACGTTCCACAGCTTCGGCGTGCGCTTCCTGCAGGAAGAGAACAAGAACCTCGGCTACGACGGCAAGTTCGTGATCTTCGACCAGGCGGACGCGCTCGGCCTGGTCAAGCAGCTGATGCGCGAAGCCGGGCTCGCGAACGATCAGCGCAAGCTGGACGCGAACGCGATCGTGGCGCGCATCTCACGCTGGAAGAACGAGCTGAAGGCGCCGTCCGAGATCCCCGAGAGCGACTTCGAGTACGACGCCGTCGCGCGCCAGCTCTACCCGCAATACGAAGCGCAGCTGCGCAACATGCACGCGGTCGACTTCGACGACCTGGTCGTGCTGCCGGTGCGCATCCTCGAGAAGTTCCCCCGTGTGCGCGAGAAGTGGCAGCTGCGCTTTCGCTACATCCTGATCGACGAATTTCAAGACACGAACGTGGGCCAGCTGCAGACGCTCTTGCTGCTGGCCAACGAGCAGCGCAACGTGTGCGTCGTCGGCGACGATGACCAGTCGATCTACTCGTTCCGCGGCGCGGACGTGCGCAACATCCTCGAATTCGAGGCGCACTTCCCGGGCGCCAAGATCATCAAGCTGGAGGACAACTACCGCTCCAAGGCGCCGGTGCTCGAGGTCGCCAACGCCGCGATCGCGCAGAGCGCGCACAAGCGCCACGGCAAGACGCTGCGCGCGGCGCGCGGCGCCGGCGACAAGGTGCGCATCGTGCAGTGTGTCGATCCCGGCCACGAGGCGCGCTTCGTCACCGAGGAGATCCGCTCGCGCGCCAAGGACGATCGCGTGCCGTACCGCGACATGGCGATCCTCTATCGCAGCAACCTGCAGGCGAAGCTGATCGAGGACGAGCTGCGCAGCGCGGGAGTGCCGTATCGGCTTTTCGGCGGCCAGCAGTTCTTCGACCGCAAGGAGGTCAAGGACGCCGCCGCCTACCTGCGCTGCGTGGTCAACCCGCGCGACGACATCTCGCTGCGCCGGATCATCAACTACCCGCCGCGCGGCATCGGCGACACCACCGTCGAGCGGCTCAACCGCTTTCGGCTCGCGCGCGACGTCTCGCTCGGCGAGGCCGTGAACAGGGTCTGGGACCTCGACGACATCCCCGACAACGCCAAGCGCTCCGCGCGCCAGCTGACCGAGGCGATCGCCAAGACGCGGCAGAAGTTCGACACCGGGCAGGGCCTGCGCCAGAGCTCGCTCGAGCTGTTCGAGGCGGTGGGCTTGAAGGCCGCGCTGATGGACGCGAGCGACCCCCAGGGTGCGCGGCGCTGGGAGAACATCGAGTTCTTGCTGCGCAGCATCGAGCGCTTCGAGGGTCGGCCGAGCGCGGACCGCCCCACCCTCGCCCAGTTCCTCGCGCGCATCACGCTGCGCAAGGACGACAAGAACGAGGACGAAGAGCAGGCCGAGCCGAACCAGGTCACGCTCTCCACGCTGCACGGCGCCAAGGGCCTGGAGTTCCATACCGTGTTCCTGATCGGCTGTGTCGAGGGTCAGCTGCCGCACACGCGGATCACGGATCCGAAGATCACCGAGGCCGCGCCGAGCGACGTCGAGGAGGAGCGCCGGCTGTTCTACGTCGGCGTGACACGCGCGAAGGACCGGCTCTACATGTCGCACTTCAAGCGACGCATGCTGCGCGGCAAGGTGATGGAGTGCGCGGTGACGCGCTTCTTCGAAGGCCTGCCGGAGCACGCCACCGAGCCGTATAGCCGCGTCGATCGTCCGGCCCTCGATACCGAGGAGATGGCGGACCTCGCCGGCGCGTTGCTCGCGAAGCTGCGCGCGCGCTGACGTAGCCCCGCGGGCAACACGCGTAGCGCCGCACGTAACATCGCTGCAGGAGATCTTGCGGCACCGTTGCCTTACCTCCGGGCTTTGGCGGTGCAGCCCACTGCGAGCTGGGAGTTTTTGCTCGGCACGCTCGCTGCAATGGACCGGCGCGACCCGTTGCGGAGGTGTCCGCGGCGCGTCGAACTTGTCTTCGAAGGGCAAAGCTCGGGCAACCGAGCGACGCAAAGTCCCGGGACTCCCCCGAGTCGGCCGGACCGCAGGAGCATCTCCATGTTTAGTCGTATCCACACTGCCGTACTCGCGGCGGGCCTCTCGATCTTTGGTGCGTGCGCAGCCGATGGCGCGACCGAAGACGACCCCGAGCTCAATGCAACCCGTCAGGCCGCCGTCGCCTCGATGAACGGCCTGCGCACGATCAACGGCCTGCGCACGCGCAACGGCCTGGTCGCGTTCAACGGCTTGTCCACCAAGAACGGCCTGCGCACCATCAACGGCCTCCGCACCATCAACGGCCTGCGCACCTTCAACGGCCTGCGCACCCGCAACGGCCTCGACGTCGACTGCACGGGCAAGACCGCGGGCGTGGACTGCACGGGCGAGCCCGATGGCTTGCTCAGCGACGCGACCGGCATGATGTCGAGCGACGAAGGCATCAACACCGCGAAGTACCTGATCCGCTGCGCGCTGCCGAAGAACGACACGCTGCGCGTCAAGGACTACACGGGCGGCCTGGTCGAGCTCAAGGGCGAGATCGGCCTCGCGCCGCAGTGGAAAGACAACCAGTGCGACACCACCTGTCAGGAGCGCGTCAGCGCGTGCTTGATGGCGCTCACCAACGGCGACGGCGTGAGCGTCGACGTCGAGCTGGCCGCGCCGTTCACGCTCGGCACCTCGCACTCGTACAAGTACCAGGAAGCCGCGTTCTACGGGAACCTGTTCCTCGACAGCCCCGAGGCGTACTACTGCGTGGGCAAGGACTACGCGAAGAACGGCATCCACATCACGCTGCTCGAGGAGCGCTCGTGCACCGGCTACAACGAGAAGGACGGCGAGTGCCCCTACGTGCGCGCCGGCTTCTGCGACAACGCGATCTCGCTCAGCCTGAGCGACAACACGCTCAGCGGTGACGAGAAGTGCTCGTTCACGGGTGACACCGCTCGCAGCTGCAAGGACAGCAGCGGCGGCGGCCGGCTGAGCCTGCTCAGCCGCGGCAAGAGCTGGTCGAACCCGATCACGACCTTCCGCCGCGTGAAGCAGTAAGACCTCAGTCGTAGTTCTTCTTGAGCACCGACCAGTTCGCGCTGTCTTTGCACAGCCCACAGTCGGCGCCGGAGAACGTGGCCTTCCAGGCCTGGTCGCCCATCAAGTGGTAGCGAAACCAGGCCGTCGTCGCGGCGCGAATCTTCGCATCTGCCGGCGCGAGCAAGATGCCGAGGTGATCGGCGCCGAGCAGCGTGCCGTAGACGACGCTCTGCGTGGTGACCGCCTCGAAGTCGGTCTGGCAGTTCTCCTGCGCGATGTCGGTCTCGCCGCAGCTCCAGAACATCGGCGCGTGCGCCTTGGCGATGCGCTCGCCGCCGTTGCCCATGTTGCCGCCGGAGATGTGCACGGTGGTGGTCCAGCGCGGGTCGCCGACGATCGTGAAGGTGGCGAGGCCGCCCATCGAGTAGCCGAACGCGGCGACGTGGGCGGTGTCGAGCTTGCCCGCGTACTCGCTGCCGGCGACGTCGTTCTGCGCGATCAGCCAGTCGATCCCCTTCAGCATGTCCTGGCCGAGCGCGTCCTCGCCGCCGATCGACGGCACGGTGTTGGCGGCGATCACCACGAAGCCGTGCGAGGCCAGGTGCGGCAGCAGCTTGTAGAAGTCTGGCGTGGTGCCGCCCCCGTTGCCCCAGGTCAGCAGCGGGTGCTCGACGCCCGCGGCCCCCAGCGGGTCCGGCTGGTGGATGGTGTAGTTTCCCTCCGGGCCCCCGGCGCCGTAGCTCTTGGTCTTGTACGGCCCAACAGCGGCGGTGTCGGTCACCGCCGGGAACTGCGAGCGCGGGACGTCCGGCGCGCTGGCGTCCGGGCGCGTCACGACGCTTGCGTCAGACGGCTTGGCGGGACCCTCACCGGGCACGCGCGCATCGAGCGCGCGCGCGTCGAGGGTGGACGCGTCCTTGGGCGCCTGCTCGCCCGTGTCGTCGTCGCCCGGCGCGGGTGGCTCCGAGCTGGGCTCGTCGCGGGAGCAGTGTGTGAGCATCAGCAGAGCAAGGGTTAGCGAGACAGCGCGCACGGCGTCCTCCTGAGCGAAATGGCATGACCGCCTGAACACGCCCATTCAACGGCGCCGCCGCGAAATGGCGGCAACTGGTGCGAAGTTGCCGCCCGCGGTGAGTCCGGGCGCTCGGTTACGGGCGATTGGCCAACATTGCTGATACGTTCGCGACCGTGCGGCTCGCCAAGCTACTCGGACCCGACCTCGCCCAGACGCTCGCCCAAGATCCGGACGAGCTGCGCGAAGCGCTCGACGAGTTCCGCAGCGAGGACATCGCGGAGCTGCTCGAGGACCTGCCGCAGGAAGAAGCGATCGCGCTGTTCAAGGCCGTGCCCGCGGACCTGGCGGCGGCCGTGCTCGCGCACATGCCCGAGGACGAGCGCACGCGCATCCTCGAGCGGCTCGGCGCCGAGAACGCGGCCCAGGTGATCGCGGAGATGGCGCCCGACGACCAGGTCGACGCCATCCAGGAGCTGTCCTCGCCGATCGCGGAGATGATCCTCTCGCACATCGCCGAGACCGAGCCCGAGCTGGCGGACGGCCTGCGCGACCTGGCGAGCTACCCCGGCGACTCCGCCGGCGGCCTGATGACCACGGAGTACGTGGCCCTCTCGCCGAACACCAAGGTCTGGCAAGCGATCGAGGCCGTGCGCCAGTACGGCAGGCAGGACAAGGCCGAGACGCTCTACTACGCGTACGTGGTCGCGTTCGGCGGCAAGCTGGTGGGGGTGGTCAGCTTGAAGGAGCTGATCCTCAACGACCCCGGCGTGGCGGTCGAAGACGTGATGACCGAGAACGTGATCTACGTGCACCCCAGCCTGCACCAGGAAGAGGTGGCGCGCGCGTTCTCCAAGTACTCGTTCCAGGCGCTGCCGGTGGTCGACGAGCACGGACGTATGCTCGGCTTGGTCACCGTCGACGACGTGATGGACGTGGTGATCGAGGAGGCCACCGAAGACGCGCAGATGATGGGCGCGGTGAACCCGATCGAGGACGCGTACTTCGCGACCGGCGTCTGGACCTTCATCGTGAAGCGCGCGCCCTGGCTGGTGGTGTTGTTCGTGGCCGAGCTGCTGACCGCGACCGTGATGTCCGGCACCGAGGAAGACCTCGCTTCCTGGCACCTCGTGATCTTCATCCCGCTGATCATGAGCTCGGGCGGCAACTCGGGCTCGCAGTCGTCGTCGCTGGTGATCCGTGCGCTGGCGGTCGGCGAGGTCAGCCCCTCGGACTGGTCGAAGCTGTTCTTCCGCGAGCTCGGCGTGGGGGCCGCGCTCGGGCTGCTGCTCGGCACGCTGGGCTTCATTCGCGGCTACCTGGTGCACTCGGACGATGCACTCCAGGTCGCCACCGCGGTGTCCCTGAGCGTGCTGGCGGTGGTGATGATGGGCACCCTGGTGGGCTCGCTCTTGCCGCTCGGGATCAAGCGCGTCGGGCTCGACCCGGCGGTGTCCTCCACGCCGTTCATCGCCTCGCTGGTCGACGTGCTCGGCCTGCTCGTGTACCTGAGCATCGCGCGCGCGATCTTCACGTCCGTGATGTAAGGAAGAGCGATGGGCAAGAAGCGCAAATTGGGCCGCACCGGGCTGGAGGTCGACGAGCTCACGCTGGGCACCTGGGGGCTGTTCTCCGAGTCTTACGGGCGCGTGTTCCCCGAGCAGCAGACGGCCACGCTGCAGCGTGCGATCGATCAGGGCATCACCAGCTTCGACATGGCGCCCGAGTGGGGCGACGACGGCGACGCCGAGAAGGCGGTCGCGACCGCGGTCGGCGCACGGCGCGACGAGATGACGTACATCACGCGCGTCGGCAAGGTGCGCGGCGAGCACGGCCTCACCAGCGCCTACTCGAACGACCTGATCCGCGCGCAGGTCGAGTCCTCGCTGACCCGGCTCGCGACCGACCGCATCGACATCCTGTTGATGCAGCACCCGAGCATCGACGACACGCTGCGCGACGAGTCCGTACGCGAGACGCTCGACGCGCTCAAGACCGAAGGCAAGGTGCGCGCGTGGGGCGCGGCGGTCTCGCACGCGGACGACGCACGTGCGGCGCTGATCACCGGCTCGCAGGTGCTGAGCGTGCCGTTCAGCATGCTGACGCCGGACATCGTGTGGGACGTGCAGAGCGAGTGTCGCGAGGCGGGCGTGGGGCTGCTCGGGCGCTCCCCGTTGCTGCACGGCCTGCTCTCGGGGCGCTGGGGCGAGCGCAAGCGCTTCGGCGCCGACGATCATCGCGCGCAGCGCTGGTCGAACGAGTCGCTGGCCGCGCGCGTGCGCATGGCCGAGGAGTTCAAGCAGCGCACCGCCCCCGGCGTCGCGAACATGGCCGCGCTCGCGCTGCAGTTCGTGCTCGCGCACGACGACGTGGCCAGCGCCGTGTTCGGCCCGCGCACGCCGGCCCAGGTCGTGTCCGCGGTCGAGAGCCTGGCCACCGACATGATGCTGTCGCCGGTCGACCTGCAGTTCATCTACAACTCGCTCAGGTAGGGCTACCAGTCGCTCTCTTCGCCTACGCGTGTGACTTGCACGAGCTCGGGCGTGGGGATGGCGGCGCAGGTGCCGGCCGCGGTACTGCCCCAGCTCTGGCCGTAGCAGGTCAGGCCGGGGAAGCCGCAGTCGCGCTGGTAACAGACGCGCGCGAGCAGCACGCGCAGCGCCATCGTCTGCTCCGGCACGAAGTGCACCTGCGCCTGGTACGTGATCACCGGAGGCTGCGTGCGATCCTCGTAGCCTTCGATCGAGATCAAGAATGCGTCGGCCGCCCCGCGCACCACCACGAACGGCTGCGCGAGCTGCGCCTCTGTGACCGTCAGCGACGACAGCGGCAAGGCGCTGCCCAGGTCCGCATTGGCGCGGTACACGCGGTAGTCCAGCGCACGCAGCGCGAGCTCGCTCTTCACGGAGATCGCGATCGCCGTCGCGTGCTCGCCTTCCGGTGCGCAGGCCGACAACGCCAGCGCCCACCACAACTTCATGGTCCGCGCCGGATCGCGACGGGGTCGGCGACCACCGGCGCACGTTCCACGCTCTGGCGTCCGCTCAAGCCAAAGCCGAGCCCGGTCGCGAGCGCTGCGGAGACGAGCATCACGCTCGCCCAGATCCGGCGCTGGCGCTGCGAGGCGCGCGTCCACTCGCTCCCGTCTTGCGCCGGCATCACCCGCGGGCCGAGCGCGCGGTCCGGAAACGGCGAGACGATGATCGGCAACAATGCCACCTCGATCGACAGCCACTCGTTGCCCACGGCGCGGATCTGCCTGCGCTCGCCGAGGTGACCGGGCCGCTCGAAGACCAGCTCGTGGTCGCCTAGCTCGAGCACCAGCTCCCCGCCGGGCGCGAGCGACACCGGCACACCGTCCACCCGGATCTCACTCGGCCAGGGCCGGCCGAACACCGTGACGTGGGTCAGGAAGTTCTCCGCACGCGCGAGCAGCTGCTCGGTCTCCACGCGCTGGGCCGCGTCGAGCGCGCGCTCTTCGCTCGCCAGCGCGGCCGCCAGCGCCGAGGCGGCGGCGGCGTGCTCACCCAGCTCGAATTCGGCCATGCCGATCGCACGCAGCGCGCGGGCGTTGGGGAAGCACACCTGCGCACGAGTCAACAGCGAGCGCGCTTCCACGAAGTTCTGCAGCCCGAACTCCCGGATGCCCTCGGCGATCAACATTTGGTAGCGCTCGGGCTCGCTCGGCTCCTGCGCACGTGTGTACGGAGTGAGCCAGGCAGATCCGAGCGCGAGCTGTATGCAGCAGCTCGCAGGCGCGAGCCACACTCGTGTCCACATCGGCCAGCGCTCCGTGCAACGTCCCTGGTCTAACCCAAGCCCGAGGCGATCGACGGCGAAACCCGCCTGCTCACCCTCAACGTACGGGGCAGAGCTGGGAGCCATGGCGTAAGACGGCCGCATGCCGAGCGTCTTCCCTCCCGGAGCGCGCCTCGGGTTGCGCTACCGAATCGCACGGGTGGTGGCGCACGGCCCGATCGCGGCCGTCTACGAGGCACACGAGCTCGAGAGCGGCGAAGCGGTGGCGTTCAAGTGGTTGCACGCGCCGGATGACCAACACGCCGCCCTGGGCCGGCTCGCCGATCGCGCGCGCGAGGCGCAGCGGCTGCAGCACCCGGGGCTGGTGCAAGTGCGCGACGTGGCGCGCGAGGACGACTCGCTCTACGTGGTCTCGAGCTGGGAACGTGGGGAACCTTACTCGCACCTGCTCGCGCAGCAGCTGATGCCGTTGTCGCAGCGGCTCGCGGTGTTGGCCGCCGCGTTCGCGGCGCTGGAGGCCGGACACGACGCGGGGGTCGCCCACGGCGGTCTGCACCCGGACAACCTGTACCTCGGCTCGCGCAGCGGCACCGCGATCAAGCTGCTCGACCTCGCGCTCAACCAGACCTGCTGCGCGGCGATGTTCGGTGCCCAGCAGCGGGTGGCGGCCGGGCACCACGTGTACATGGCGCCGGAGCAGCTCGCGCCGCACTACACGCCGAACGTGCGCAGCGACGTGTTCGCGGCGGCGGTGCTGACCTTCCAAGCGCTCTCGGCGCGGCTGCCGTTCATCGCGCCGAACGCCCACGCGCTGCGCGCGGCGCACGCCCACGAGCCGCCGCGGATCGACCAGCTGCGCGCAGACGTGCCGCGCGCCCTGGCCACGTTGCTCGCCGCCTGCCTCGCGGCGCGCCCCGAGCAGCGCCCCACCAGCGTGGCGGAGCTGCGCGTGGCGCTGGAAAAGTTCGCGCGCGAAGTATCTCCGCACGCGCCGCCGCCCACGGAAGCGCAGCCGCTGTCGATGAGCGTGACGCAGGCGCAGGCGCGCGGCGAGCTGATCGTGACGCCGAGGCAGGAGCGCGCCCCGGAGACCGCGCCTGAAGCCGAGACCGAATCGGTGTCGCAGCCGATCTCGTTTCACGGCGAGCAACGTGCCCGCTCGCGCT
>DASUME010000785.1:0-11291 GCA_036277895.1 Polyangiales bacterium | reverse complement strand
TCGCGACGGATGCAGTGGTCGCGGCCGCGCGCGCGCCCGTCGAGCAGAAGTTCTTCCGCGCACTCGCGCATCGCCAGGTGCTGGTCACACGCCTCGCGAGCGCCTCGCCGGTGACGCTGGTTGCGATCGCCCTGGACGAGCTCGCCGGCGCCAGCGACGCGCGCGTCGACCGCTTTCGCCACGAGGTCGACGCCTTCCAGCGCCGCTTCGCCGCCTTCTTCAACGCGAAGACGATGCACGGCGAGCGCCTGACGCCGGGCGATCTGGAGGCGCGCCCGCGCTTTGCGTTCGAGGAGCACGCTGCGAGCAGCTGGCCCACGCTGGTGCTTGCGATCTGGACGCTCGCGCTGCTCGCCTTCGCGGTGCACCAGCTGCCGCGCGCGCTCGCCCTCGACGAACGGCGACGGCGCCCAGCCTCCACGCTGCGCGCAGGCGACCCGCCACGCGCAGCGGTCGCGCGTTGAACGTTCACGGCGCGAGATCCTCGAGGCGCGCGCGCATCACACGCTCCAGGTTCTGCGCGCGCTTGTCCTCGAGCCCGATCTCGCCGAGCCGCGGGATCGCTGCCGCCACGTGCTTGCGCAGTCCCTCGATCACCGGCTCGACCGCGGGCCGGCGCAGGCCGATTCGCTCGCCGAACGCGAGCACGTGCTCGCGCTTGAGCTTGTCGTCGCGTCCCTCCAGCGCGAGCGCCAGGCTGCGGTCGCCGTAGGGCAGGGTGCTGAGCAGATCGTAGCAGGGCGTGAGCTCGACCCGCGCTTGCAGCACGCGCACGCTGATGTTCTTGGCGTGCATGTCGCCGTTCGCGATGAGGTACGAGAAGATCTGCATACGTAGCAACTTGAGGCGCTCCACGGTCGGCGCCGAGCAGACCTCGAGCGCGTCGGAGACTTCGCGCAGGATCAGCCGGTACTTGTCGGCGGGGTAGCGGTCGAGCAGCTGACAGGCATCTTCCTGGTGCAGGCGCTCCCCCGCCTGGCGGTCGAAGCGCTCGACCAACAACGCCGACTGGCCGTCGCGATCGTGCACCACCCGCGTCTGGGCCACATGCAGGCCCGCGCTCCTGGCGACGCCCATGAAGAACGCTTCGTTCTCGACCAGGCGCGGAAACTCCGGCGGCGATAGCTTCAGGATGTACGCGTGCTTCTTGTCGCGCGCGCGGACCGGGAAGGAGATCATCGCGGCCGAGACCTTCGGCTGCACGCCGGCGATCGAGACGTCGCCGCGGCCTTCGTCGTAGCGCAGGCTCTGCTCCAGCAGGTCGGCGAACGCGACGTCGCCGAGCTTGGCGGTGTCGGCCACCGGCGCTCGCTCGGGCGGCAGCTCGCCCTCGCTGATCACCACGTCACCGATCGTGTCAACGCCGCTCGCGACGAGCAGCGAGAACAGGTCATCCTCGGAGGTCTTCACGGTGCGCAGCAACGCGCGCAAGCGCAGGCCCTCGGGCAGCAAGTTGGCGAAGAAGGCGTGCAGGTTGCTGCCGAACACCTCGTACGGCGCGGCCCGCGGCGGCATCGTGAACGCGATCCCGAGCGGGTCGCGGTACTCGCTCGCGTACGTGAAGCGCGCGCCGTGTTCGCTGCGCACGAGCTCGCCCGCGCGCACGCGGCCCTTGAACACGCTGACGCGCGTGGTCTCGCGCGCGCTCACGGTCCGAGCTCCTCGGCCACGCTCAGGCCACGCTTGCCGTCGCGTACGTGCAGCTCGAGCCCCAGCACGTTCAGCACGGCGAGCACCTTGTCGATGCGCAGCGTGGGCTTGCCGTGCTCCAGCTCGTAGAGGAACGCGAGCCCCACGCCGGCCAGGTTCGCGAGCTCCGCCTGGTTCAGCTTGAGGGCACGCCGCCGCCCGCGGACCGCCACGCCGAGCCGAGCGGTGGGCGCGGCGTCATTTCCATCCGATCCCATGGTTTCGGGTACTCTATGGCCCAATCGTGCCCAGCGACAACCGAAATCCATACGATAGGAGTGATTCGCCAGCAATCTGGCTGCCCGATGGGACAAGGTCGGGAATCCATGCGATCGAACCGAAATGCCACGTAACCCCTGGAAAGTGACCGTCAACTGAGTGTCGATCCACGCTTTCGCATGGGTTCAACGGCGCTCCAGGAGCACGTCACCGAGCAGGTTGAAGCCGAGCACCGCGACCATGATCGCCAGGCCGGGCAGGGCGCAGATGTACCAGGCATCGAGCAGCTGCTCGCGGCCCTCGTGGATGATGCTGCCCCAGTCGAGCACCTGCGGATCGCCGAGGCCGAGGAACGACAAGCCCGCCGCGGAGAGGATGGCGTTCGAGATCGCGAGCGTGCCGACCGAGATCACCGGAGGCAGCGCGTTGGGCAGCACGTGGCGCACGAGCAACCGCGCATCGCTCATCCCGAGCGCGCGCGCCGCCAGCACGAACTCGCGCGCACTCACCCGCAGCACCTGCGCCCGCGTGAGTCGCGCGCTCGCAGGCCACGACACGACACCCACCGAGATGATGATCGTCGACAGCGACGCGCCGAACAGCGCCACGATCACCACCGCCAACACGAACGAGGGCACGGTCTGGAACAGCTCGGTCACTCGCATCACCAGGGCCTCGCTGCGCCCGCGGTAGAAGCCGGCGAGCGTGCCCATGCTGACGCCGATCAGCAATGACACGGCGGCGCTGCTCACGCCGACCAGCAGCGACACCCATGCGCCCGACGCGATGCCCGCGGCGAGATCGCGACCCAGGCTGTCGGTGCCGAGCGGGTAGGCCGGGTCCTCGGCAGGCCACAACAGCGGCAGCCCATCCATCGCCCACGGATCGCGCGGGAACAGCAGCGGCCCGAACAAAGCGAGCGCGAGCACGCTCGACAGCAGCGAGGCGCCGATCCAGGTGCGCATCAGGCGGCCACACGCGGGTCGATCACGCCGTAGAGCACGTCGACGCCGAAGTTCACCAGCGTGACCAGGATCGAGCCGAGGAACAGGATGCCGAGCAGCAAGTTGGTGTCGCGCGCGAACACCGCTTCGTACGCGAGCCGGCCGAGCCCGGGCCAGCCGAACACCGACTCCACGATCACCGCGCCGCTCAACATCGAGGCGATCTGCATGCCGAGCATGGTCACCACCGGCAACAGCGCGTTGCGCACCGTGTGCACCCAGAACACGCGCTCGGGCGACAAGCCCTTGGCGCGCGCGGTGCGGACGAAGTCGGCTCCCTTCAGCTCCAGCAGCGAGGTGCGAATCAGGCGCGCGTACACCGCGACGTACAGGTTCGCGAGCGTCACCGCTGGCAACACGAGGTGATGCAGCACGTCCAGCATCCGACCCTCGGCAGGAGCGTCGAACGACGCGAGACCGCCAGTCGGAAACCAGCCCCGATCGGCGGCCAGGAACACGATCGCCATCAGGCCCAGCCAGAATGCAGGCAGCGCGTGGGTGGACAGCACGAACACCGAGATCGCGGTGTCGAGCGCGGAGCCGGGACGCCTCGACTGCGCGGCGCCGAGCAGCGTGCCGACCGGCAGTGCGATCGCGATCGCCGCGCTCATCAGCAGCAAGGTGCTCGGCACCCGCGTCATGATCAGCGCGAGCACCGGCGCCTGCAGGCGATGCGAGTAGC
Source organism: Polyangiales bacterium (assembly GCA_036277895.1). Classification (GTDB taxonomy): domain Bacteria; phylum Myxococcota_A; class Polyangia; order Polyangiales; family DASUME01; genus DASUME01. The sequence goes on along the minus strand of DASUME010000785.1, from coordinate 7,697 downwards.
CGAGGTCGAGCGTGGCCAGGCTGGTGAGGTAGTGCGCGAGCCGCAAGTGGAGCGGCTGATCGAGGCCGAACTTGAGCCGCAGCTCCGCCATGTACTCGGGCGTGGCGCCGCCGGCTTCACCCATCATCGCGTCGACCATGTCGCCCGGCGCGAGCTGCAAGAGCAGGAAGCTCAGCAGCGCGATGCCCGAAGATCACCAGCAGCGCACCGAGCACACGGCGCGCGAGGAACAGCGGCTCATGCGCTGAAGTACGCATCGGCGAGGTTGTCGAACAAGCCGTCCCCCTGGCGCGTGGGGCGCTGCAACGACGCGCTGCTGACGCTCACCCACGCGGTCTCGATCAGGTTGAGCACCGGCAGGTCGGTCTGCACGATCTGCTGCCAGCGTTCGATCTGCGCCTTGCGCCGTGCTTCGTCCCCTTCGACCTGCGCGGCTTCCATCACCGCATCGAGCTCCGGGTTGGCGTAGCCGGAGCCGTTGGTCCACGGCACACCCTTGTGGATGTTCTTGCCCCAGTACAGGCGCTGCACGCCGAGCGTGGGATCGGGCAGCATGTGCAGGCCGGTGAGCCCGAGCTCGAACGTTTGGTCGGTGAACACGTGGCGCAGCCAGGTGGGGCTGTCGGTCTGCTTGAGCGTGAGCGCCACGCCGATCTTGGCGAGGCCCTGACGCAGGAACAGCGCCTGCCGCAGGCTCTCCGCCTGACCGAACGCGAGCTCGAGCGTGAGGCGTCGACCCCGCGCGTCGGCCCGATGGCCGGCTTCATCGAGCAGCTGGCCCGCGCGCGCGAGGTCGTACGGATACAGCGGCACGTTCGCGCTGTAGTAGCGCTTCACGCTCGACGGCACGGGTCCGGTCGCGACCTTGCCATAGCCGCGGAACACCAGCTTCAGCAGCGCCTCGCGGTCGATCGCGTGCATCAGCGCCTGGCGCACGCGCCGATCCGCCAGCGGGCCGCTGCGCACGTTGCAGAGCACCATGGCGATGCTGGACAAGAAGCGGCCGTCGTCCGCGTTGAGCTGGAAGCGCTCGTTGTTCGCGAAGCGGCGCAGGCTGAGCTGCGGAATCGCACCGCCCAGCGCGAGCTGCACCTCACCCGATTGCACCGCCGCCGCGCGCGAGGCTGCGTCGGGGATGAAGCGAAAGATCACCTCGTCGAGCGCGGGCTGGCCCACTCGCCAGTAGTGCGGATTGCGCTTCAGTCGCACGTGGCTGCCACGCACCCACTCCATGAATGCGAACGGTCCGGTGCCGACCGGCGCTTGGTTGTGCGGATTGGCGCGGATGTCGGTGCCTGCGTAGAGGTGCTTGGGGATGACCTGCGAGCCGTAACAGTTGAGGTAGCCGAAGATGTAGCGGGCTGGCCCTTCGAGGTGCACGTCGACCGTCAGCGGGTCGGGCGTCTCCACCGCCTTCACCGTCGCCCAGGCGGCGCGCCCGAACGGGTGCAGCTTCTTCCAGGCCTCGAGCAGGCTAAACTTCACGTCCTCGGAACTGAAGGCGACGCCGTCGTGCCGACTTCACGTCGGGTCGCAAGTGGAAGCGGATCGAGCTCGCGTCCGGCGCGACCTCCCAGCGCTCGGCCAGCGCGGGAAGCGGGCTGAGATCGACGTCGTAGGTGACCAGGCCCTCCATCGCCTTGGAGCCGATCAAGCAGTTGGTCATCGTCGAGTCGTACGCAGAGACCAGCGTGGTCGGCTCCAGCGTGACCGCGATCAAGCGGCCGCACTTCGCGACGGACGGCCTGCCACGCGTGGAGCGCAGCGCGCCGTAGGCGCCGAGCGCTCCCAGCGTCAGCAACGCACCCCGCCGCTTCACGGCGCGCAGCTCAGCTTGGTGGCGTCTCCCATGGGAGCGCATCGTCTATGGAGAAGGACCCGCGAAGTCAAGCGGCCGCAGCGGGGAGGTCGGCGCGCGTCAGAGCTGCGCGAGCGGGTCCCCATCTGGCAATCGGAGTCGATCGGCCAACGGCCGCAGGGCGTCTTGCGAAGGCTCGCGAATTCCCCACGGCGGTGAAAGCCGGCACTTTCTCGGGTGTATCCTCGTGGCGGTGACCTTCCACGTCGACCTCACGAACTGCGATCGCGAGCCGATCCACATCAGTGGAGCGGTGCAGCCGCACGGCGTGCTGTTCGTGGTCTCGCCGGAGCGCGTGATCGTGCAGGCGAGCACCAACTGCGGCGCCTTCTTCGACGTCGAGGTGCACGCGCTCGTGGGCCGACCGCTCGCATCAGTGTTCGACGAAGCGAGCGCAGCTGCGCTCGCGTCCAGCCTCGGCGCGGGACCGCCGGTGAATCCGCTGCGGGTGTTCAGCCGCGCTGGCCGGCCGTTCGATGCCATCCTGTCTCGCGGCGCGCAGGGCACGCTGGTCGAGCTCGAGCCTGCGAACGCCGACGAGCTCTCCTTCGCCGGCTTCTATCAGCAGGTGCGCGTGGCGCTGGGCCGCATGCAAGCGAAGTCGACCGTCACTGCGCTGTGCGCGAGCGCCGTCGACGAAGTCCGCGCGATGACGGGCTTCGACCGCGTGATGGCCTATCGCTTCGATCGCGACGATCATGGCCACGTGATCGTCGAGAACAAGCGCGAAGAGCTCGAGTCGTACCTCGACCTGCACTATCCGGCCTCGGACATTCCGGCCCAGGCGCGCAGGCTGTACACGATCAATCGGCTTCGTCTGATCGCGGACCTCGGCTACGAGCCCGTGCCGATCGTGCCCGCGCTCAGCCCGGTGGATGGCGCGCCGCTCGATGTCAGCTTCGCCGTGCTGCGCAGCGTCTCGCCGATCCATGTGCGCTACCTGCAGAACATGGGCATCCAGGCGTCGATGTCGATCTCGCTGGTGATCGACGGCCGCCTGTGGGAAATGATCATCTGCCACCACTACGCGCCCAGGGTCGTGCCGTACGTGGTGCGCGAGGCGTGCGACTTCCTCTCGCACACGTTGTCCTTGCAGCTGGCCGCGAGCGAGCGGGCCGAGCGCACCGAGCAGCGCACGCAGGCCGACGGCCAGCTTCGCCGCATCATGCAAGAGCTGACTGCTGCCGCGGACCTCGATCGAGCAGGGAGTGCGCCGCAGCTCCGCGCAGCTGCTCCAGCTCACCGAGGCCAACGGCGCGGCGCTGGTACACGCCGGCAAGGTGTCGTGCTTCGGGACGACGCCATCCGTGCGCGAGGTGGAGGCGCTGACCAGCTGGCTGCGCGAGCGCGCGAGCTCCGATACCTTCGCGACCGAGCACCTGGCCGCCGACCACACGCCGCTCGCCGGCGCGGGCGACACGGCGGGCCTGCTCGCGGTCCCGCTCGAGCCCACCGGTGGCAGCTGGATGCTCTGGTTTCGTCACGAGGTCACGCGCACGGTCCACTGGGCGGGCGACCCGAACAAGCAGCTGTCGATCGAGCACGGTGAGCCGAGGCTGACGCCGCGCGGATCGTTCGCGCTGTGGAAGGAGACCGTGCTCGGCCACTGCGCTCCGTGGCAACCGTGGCACCTCGAGATCGCCCTCGAGCTCGGTCACGGCATCGCCCGCGTCGTGCTCAAGCACGCCGCGGCCATCGAGCGCCTCAACGGTGAGCTGCTGCGGGCGAACGAGGAGCTGCGCGAGTCGCACCGCGGCGTCGTGACGCTGCTCGCGGAGCTCGAGGAGAAGGCGAGCGAGCTGCGCGCCGGCGCCGAGATCAAGACGCGCATCGTCGCCAACGCCAGCCACGAGCTGCGCACTCCGCTGAGCTCGATCCTCAGCCTCAGCAAGCTGCTGCTCGACGAAGAAGACGACTCACTCAGCGATGAGCAGCGGCAACAGGTGCGCTTCATTCGCTCCGCCAGCAAGGAGCTGTTCACGCTGGTCAACGACATGCTCGACGTGGCGAAGGTGGAGTCGGGCAAGGCCACGCTGCGCATCGAGCCTTTCTCGCTCGACGACACTCTCGCGGGCCTGCGCGGCACGCTGCGGCCGTTGCTCTCTCCCGAGCGGCCGGTCGCGCTCGTGGTCGAGCCTGGGCCGGCTGGGCTGACCCTCGAGACCGATCAGGGCAAGCTCTCCCAGATCCTTCGCAACCTGCTGGCCAACGCGCTCAAGTTCACGGAGCGCGGCGAGGTGAGCCTCTCGACCACGCTGCGCGGAGACGAAGTGGTGTTCGCCGTGCGCGACACCGGCATCGGCATCGCGCCGGAGGACCAGGAGCGGATCTTCGAGGAGTTCACGCAGGTCGACAGCGCCGTACAGCGGCGGGTCAAGGGCAGCGGGCTCGGCCTGCCGCTGTCGCGCGGCCTGGCGGAGCTGATCGGTGGCTCGCTGCAGGTCAGCAGTACGTTTGGCCAGGGATCGACCTTCACGTGTGTGGTGCCGCGCAAGCACGACGAGGCCGTGGAGATGGAAAAGATCGAGGAGCGCAGCCGCGACCTCGATCCGGAGCGGGTGCCGGTGCTGGTGCTCGAGGATGATCGCAAGACCATCTTCCTCTACGAGCGCTTCCTCGCGCGCAGCGGCTTTCAGGTCATCCCTGCGCGCACGGTCGACGACGCCCGTGCGCTGCTGAAGACCACGCGCCCGGTGGCGGGCGTGCTCGACATCTTGCTCGAGAACGAGACCACGTGGCGCTTCCTCGGCGACCTGAAGAGCGACCCCGAGACGAAGCACATCCCGGTGCTGGTGGTCACGCTGGCCGACCGCGAAGAGCGAGCGCGCGCGCTGGGTGCCGACGAGTTCTGGCTCAAGCCGCTCAATGGGGCGCGGCTGCTGCAGAAGCTGGACTCGTTCTCGACGAAGGCGCGCGCGGCCACCGTGCTCACCGTCGATGACGACCCGGCGGCGCGCTACCTGATCCGCAAGTACCTCGCCAGGACACCTTACAGGCTGCTCGAAGCGCCGGATGCTGACACAGGTGTGCAGCTGGCGCGCGAGCAGCGACCGAACATCATCCTGCTCGACTTCCTGCTCGGCCGCACCACGGCGTTCGAGGTGCTCGCCCAGCTCAAGGACAGCACAGCGACGCGTGACATCCCGGTCATCATGATCACCTCGCACGTGCTGCCGCTGAAGGAGCGCCACCGCCTGGCCGAGCAAACGTCGTCGATCGTCTACAAGCAGAACCTGTCGCGCGGCATGGTGGCGCATCGCATCCAGGACGCGATGCGCAGGGCCGGCTTCGCCAGCCAGAGCGACGAGCCGATCCGCTAGTCAGCCAGCTCGGCGAGTCGGCGCAGCCGCGCGTGCGTGGTCGCGTCGAGCGTGAGCGGGCGCGCCGGAGCCACGGCGATGCGCTCGTGTCCCAGCCGCATCGTCGCGCGACGCAGCATGGGCAGCGCGTCTTCCACCCTCGCGTCGCGCTCGTCGAGCAGGCCCAGCGAGAGCGCCATGCGAGGCGGCAAGGCCTCCAGCACGTCGTCGAGCTGCTCGGGCGCGCTCACCAGGTCCACGTGCAGGGCCTCGAAGCCGGAGCGTGCAGCGAGCGCGAGGTTGTCGCGCAGCGGGCCACCGTAGGTGGTGAGGCACACGCGCGGCCGGCTGGTGAGCGTCGACAGGCGCGCGAAGCCGTCTCGGTACGCCTCGCGCTCCGCCTCGTCGAGCTCGTGCACCAGCCCCGGCTCGTGGAGCTGCACGCCGTGCACGCCTTCCTCACGCAGCAAGGTCAGCAGACCCGCGTAGATGTTGAGCACCCGGTTCAGGGCGCCGTGGCTGTGCTTCATGAAGCGGACGGGGCCGAGCAGGGCCGGACGCGGCTCGACACCCTGGGCGCGCGCGGCGTCGACCTCGCGCAGCACGCTCACGGGGTCGAGCGTGATCGTCGGCGCGGCGAGCCAGGATGTGCGGATGGGCATGCTCGACCTTCAGCGCCTGAACAGCGCGCTGCTCGGCAGCGACTCGCCCTCGAGCCAGCGCCACAGCTGCCGCGCCGCTTCGTCCAGGCGCGCGGCCTCGTAGCCTTCCTCGCCGAGCTCGAAGCGCAGCTGATCGAGCAGCACCACCCGCCAGCGCAGCAGCACTGGTGACGACGCCTGCAGCGCGTGACGCAGCCGCGTACACGCCTGCGCCGCCGTGGGAAGATCCGGCACGCGGTCCACGACGGCGGCGAACGACTCCGCGCCGAGCTCGAGGGCGCGCGCACAGAGCACCTGCATCAGGTCGCGCACCAGGTCCCGCTGCTCGGAGGCAGTAACGCTTGCGATCATTCGGTCAGCCTACAGAGGCAGCTTCGGCCAGCAACGCGCATTGAGGCGCTGATTTGCTAACGGCGGCCGTGCGTCCTGCGAAGTTTGCGAACTATCTGGGTGGTGCGCGCGAGGCGGATGAACGCAGCGAGGTAGTCGATCTCCAGGTCGGCGGTGCGCGTGCCCACGAAGATCTGCTTGGCAACCCCGCGCTTGCCCAGCCGTACCGGCACCACCGCGATCTGGCGCTCGTACTCCTTCACCAGCCAGCGCGGCAGCGCGGCGACGCCACGGCCGCTCGCGACCAGCTGCAGCATGATGTCCGTGGTCTCGATCGTGATGTGACGCTTGGGCGTGCAGCCCGCCGGCAGCAGGAAGTGCGTGAAGATGTCGAGCCGCTCCACCTCCACGGGATAGGTGATCAGCGTCTCGGGCTCGAGATCACGCGGCAGCACGTGCGCCTGCCTGGCCAGCGTATGGTCCTTCGCGACGACCAGCACCTGCTCGTAGTCGAACACGGGCTCGAAGTGCAGGCCCTTGCGGCGCAGCGGATCGGGCGTGACCAGCATGTCGATCTCGTGCGCGAACAGGGCGCCGATGCCGCCGAACTGGAACTTCTGCTTCACCTCCAGATCCACGTCACGATAGGTGCGCACGTAGGGCTCGACCACGCGCAGGATCCAGCGGTAGCAGGGGTGGCACTCCATGCCGATGCGCAGCGTGCCGCGCTGGCCCCGCGCCATCTGCGCGGCGACGTGCTCGGCGTGCTCGAACTGCGGCACGATGCGCTGCGCGAACGCGAGCAGGTGCTCGCCCGCCGGCGTCAGCCGCAGGCTCCGGCCCTCGCGCTCCCACAGCTTGGTGCCGAGCTGCTGCTCCAGCTTGCGCACGGCGTGGCTCAGCGCGGACTGGCTGAGCCCGAGCTGGCGCGCTGCGGACGTCAGCGAACCCTGTCTGCCAAGCTCGCGCATCAAATTGAGGTGCGTTCGTTCCAGCATGATCGATGAGTAGATTGCATGGATGCATGCAAAAGTACCATTTGAGTTCACGTGCCGCGGGCCTAGCTTGGAAGCCACCTACCACGGAGATGGCGATGGCTCGCACACACAACCTCGGTTTCCCTCGCATCGGCGCGCAGCGTGAGCTCAAGTTCGCGCTGGAGAAGCACTGGAAGGGCGCGCTCTCGCAGGAGCAGCTGCACGCGCAGGCGGCGGAGCTACGCAAGCTGAGCTGGCAGCGCCAGAGCGTGCTCGACCTCGCGCCCGTCGGCGACTTCTCGTTCTACGACCACGTGCTGGATACCAGCGTGCTGCTCGGCAACGTGCCCGCGAGGGCGAGCGGCGGCAGCGCGCTCGACGTGTACTTCCGCGTCGCGCGCGGTCGCGCTGCGGGGGACACCGGAGCGGGTGTCGCGGCGGGCGAGATGACCAAGTGGTTCGACTCCAACTACCACTACATCGTGCCCGAGCTCGACGCGGGCACCCAGTTCGAGCTCGATGCGACGCGCCTGCTCGCGGAGGTACGCGAGGCAGAGCAGCAGGGCGTGCA
>DASUME010000784.1:0-5803 GCA_036277895.1 Polyangiales bacterium | reverse complement strand
GTGCTGTCGCTGTCGCTGTTCACCGGCACGCGGCCGTACGTCGAGCGCCTGACGGGGCTGGTGCTGACGCCGCTCTCGGGCCTGGTCACGCGTGTGGCCGCCGAGCTGCCGGTGCTGGTGGTGGTGGTGATCGCGGTCGCGCTGGTCGCGGTGATCGTGCGCACCGTCGAGCTGTTCTTCGCCAGCGTGGCGCGCGGCGAGACGCGATTGACCTGGATCGAGCCCGAGGTCGCCGCGGCCACCAGCACGCTCACGCGCGTGGGCCTGGTGGTGTTCGCGCTGGTGTTCGTCGGGCCCGTGCTCACCGGCTCGCCGGAGGGCGCGCTGTCGCGAACCGGCGTGGTGATCTTGATCGCGCTGGCGCTCGCCAGCACGCCGCTGCTGGCGTCGATCATCGCGGGCGTGGCGCTCTCGTTCGCGCGCGCGGTCAAGCTCGGGGACCGCGTGGAGTACGGCGGGCGCCTCGGCGTGGTGCGCGACATCGGCATGATCGTGATGACGCTCGAGGACGACGACGGCGGCTCGGTGCGCGTGCCGCACGCGCTGTCGCTGTTCCTGCCGACCCGGATCATCAAATGAGCCCGATGGCGCTGCTGCTGGTGCTGCTCGTGCTGGCCTACATCGGCAGCTTGTGGGCGGCATCCGGGCGCAAGCGCGCGTTCGGCTCGCCGTCCGGTGTGGAGTACGTGGTGCTCGGTGCGCTGCTCGGCCCGGAGGCGCTCGGGGTGCTCGGGCAGCAGGCGCTGGTCACCTTCGAGCCGGTCGCGATCGTCGCGCTCGGCTGGATCGGGCTGATCTTCGGGCTGGAGTGCGGCCTGGTCGCCGGTCGGCGCGCGCCGTTCGGGCGCATGGCGCTCGGCTTGACCTTCACCGTGATCACCGCGACCGTCACCGCCTACGCGAGCTGGCGGCTGCTCGGCTGGATGCACCTGCACGACGCGAACACACGGCTCGTGCTCAGCGGCGCGATCGCACTCGTCTCGGTGGAGACCGCGCGCCACGCGGTGCAGTGGATCGGGGAGGAGGCCCTGCTGTCGGGCTCGCTCGCCGGCCTGCTGCTCGACCTCGAGGCCGCGGACGACATCCCCGTGCTGCTCGCGCTGAGCGCGTTGTTCGCGTTCGTGGGCGGCGAGCACGCGATCGTGGGCCAGCTGATCTCGCCCTGGTCGCTCGGCGCCGGCACGTTGCTCGCGGGTGCGCTGCTCGGTGCACCGTGCGCGTGGCTGATGGACCGGGCGGGCTCCAAGGCCGAACGCTGGACGGTGTTGCTCGGCGCGGCCTGGCTGACCACCGGCATCGCCAAGAGCCTCGGCTTGAGCGCGATCGCGTCGACGTTTGCGCTCGGCGCCTCGCTGGCCAGCTTCACGCGCGAGCGCGAGGTGCTGCGGCACTCGCTCGGGCGCACGGAGGGCGCGGTACTGCTGCCGGCGTTGTTGCTCGCGGGCGCACAGCTGCGCCGGCCGGTGGGCCACGAGGAGCTGCTGTTGATCGGGATGGCGATCGCGCTGCGGTTGCTGCTCAGCCTGCTGTTCGGCGTGGTGCTGTCGTGGAAGCGCGCAGAGACGCGGCGGCTCGGCCTGTGGCTCGGCGCGGGCATGCTGGCGCCGGGCTCGCTGACGATGGTGGTCGGCTTCGCGCTCGCGATGCGCTGCCCGCCGGAGATCGCGCGCCCGGCTCTGCTGGTCGCGTTCCTGAGCACGTTGCTCGGTGAGCTGGTGGGGCCGCGCGCGCTGCGCGAGGTGATCGATCGCTTCACGAAGGAGCCCGCGTGACCAAGAGCGCTCCGATCCGCCTCGGCCAGCTGGCCAGCCTGCTCTTCGTGGTGGGGTTGTTCGCGCTGCTGACCCACATCGAGCCGATGATGAGCGGCAGCGGCGTGGTGGTCGCGGTGACCGGCTTCTTGCTGCTGAGCGGGCTGCTCACCAGCGAGTTGTTCGAGCTCGTGAAGCTGCCGCACCTGACCGGGTACATCGCGGCCGGCGTGATCGCGGGGCCGTACGTGCTGCACTTCGTCGATCACGCGACCGTGAAGCGGCTCGAGATCGTGAACACGCTCGCGCTCGCGTTGATCGCGCTCGCGGGCGGCCTCGAGCTGCGCATCGCCGACGTGCGCCAGGTGCTGCGCAGCCTCGGCATCCACAGCACCGTGCAGACCTTGCTCGTGCTCAGCACGCAGGCGGCGCTGTTCGCGGCGCTCGGCTCGCAAGTCGACTTCACGCGCGGGCTCGCGCTGCCGGCGTTGATCGGCGTGGGGCTGTTGTGGGGCGTGCTGGCGGTCAGCCGCAGTCCCTCGGCCACGCTCGCGATCTTGTCGCAGACGCGCGCCAAGGGCCCGCTGTCGCGCTTCTCGCTGGCGTTCGTGATGAGCTCGGACGTGCTGGTGCTGGTGCTGATGGCCGCCACGCTGAGCCTGGTTCGGCCGCTGATCGAGCCGGGCTCGACGGCGTCCCTGAAGAGCTTGCTGGCGGTGGGTCACGAGCTGCTCGGCAGCATCTCGCTCGGCACCACGCTCGGGCTGGTGTTGATCGTGTACCTGCGCTTCGCGGGCTCGCAGATCCTGGTGCTGGTGGTCGCGATCGGCTTCGCGCTCTCGGAGGGCCTGCGCTACCTGCGCTTCGAGCCGCTGCTCACGTTCCTGACCGCGGGCTTCGTGGTGCAAAACCTCTCCAGCCAGGGCGACAAGCTGCTGCACTCGATCGAGCAGACGGGCAGCGTGGTGTTCATCGTGTTCTTCGCGACCGCGGGTGCACACCTCGACATCCCGCTGCTCGCCAAGATGTGGCCGATCGCACTCTCGCTCTGCGCAGGGCGCTTCGCCGCCACCTGGATCGCGCACCGGATCGGCGCCGCCTGGGCGCGCGACGATCCGTTCCTGAGGCGCTGGGGCTGGGCCTCGCTGGTGTCGCAAGCGGGGCTGACGCTCGGCTTGAGCGCGGTGCTCGCGCGCACGTTCCCGGCCGTGGGGGAAGGACTGCGCTCGCTGGTCGTGGCGACGGTCGCGATCAACGAGGTGATCGGTCCCATCTTCTTCAAGCTCGGTCTGGAGCGGGGCCGCGAGGTCGAGAGCGCGAGCTGATAGCTTGCCGGAGCGGGCCTACGATGCTACCCCGCCCCCGCTCGTCGGTCGCGCGCAGCTTCGCGCGATAGCGGCAAGACCAGGGTCGTCGAGGAAGTCATGGCGGAGTCGAACCAAGCGATCACGCCGCTGCCCGGCATGCGTGACCTGCTCCCACCCGAGTCGCACGCGCGCCGCAAGGTCAGCGAGCAGCTGCAGGGCGTGTTCGAGAGCTACGGCTACGACTTGATCACCACCCCGCTGTTCGAGCGCGTGGAGGTGTTCGAGCGCGGGCTCACGCTCGACCCGCGCGATCTGCTGCGCTTCGTCGAGCCGGACGGTGGAGAAGTCGCCGCGCTGCGCCCCGACATCACGCCGCAGATCGCGCGGGTGGTCTCCACCCGGCTCACGGACTTCCCGCTACCGTTCCGGCTGCGCTACGAGGGCACCGTCATCCGCCGTCGTCGCGGGCGAGCGCGCCGGCAGCGCCAGATCGCGCAGGTCGGCATCGAGCTGCTCGGGATCCGTGGCGCGGAGGCCGACGTCGAGGTGATCCGCCTGACCGCGGACGCGCTCCAGGCGGCGGGCCTCCAGGACTTTCGCATCGAGCTCTCGGACGTGGGCGTCGCGCGTGCGCTGATCCCGCAGGAGCTGCTGGAGATCGCCACCGAGCCGCTGGCGCGCAAGGATCAGACCGAGCTCGCGAAGGTGCTCGAGGGCGTTCCCCACCTCGAGCGGATCGCCGCGCTGGCGCAGCTGCACGGCGGGCTCGAGGTGATCGACGAGGCGGAGTCGCTGGTGCGCGACACCGCCGCCGCGGCTCACGTCGCCAACCTGCGCGAGGTCGCGCAGCGCCTGTCCGCGCTCGGCTACGGCCCGCGGCTCGGCGTGGACCTCGGCGAGATCCGCGGCGCGGCGTACTACACCGGCGTCAGCTTCGGCGTGTTCGCGCGCGGTCCCGGCGAGGCGCTCGCGAGCGGGGGCCGCTACGACACGCTGCTCGCGCAGTACGGCGCGCCGCTGCCCGCGACGGGCGCCGGCATCGACATCGAGAACTTGCTGGCCGCGCTCGATGCCGCGGGCCTGCACTGGCGCCGGCGCGACACGCCGCGCTTCGTGATCGCGGGCGCCGACGCCGAGAGCGTGGCATCGCAGATCCGTGCACACGGCGTGATCGCCTCCACGCTCACCACCCGCGATGCCATACAGGCGCGCGAGTATGCGCGCGCGTGGACGTATGACGCCGCTTTGCTCACCGACGGAACGTTGACCGCGGTGCGTACCCACGATGGCGCCAGCCAGGCGCTGTCCAAGCTCGATCTCGACGCGCTCATCCACTGGGCGCGTTTCATCCCCTGATCAGTGAAGGAGTGAGTCATGGCGGTCGTAGTCGTAGTCGGTGCCCAGTGGGGCGACGAAGGCAAAGGGAAGATCGTCGACATCTACACCCAGCACGCCGACATGGTCGTGCGCTACGCGGGTGGCGCCAACGCGGGCCACACGCTCGTCGTCGGTGGCAAGAAGACGATCCTGCGCCTGATTCCGTCGGGCGTGCTGCACCCCACGCCGCGCATCGTGCTCGCGCAGGGCACGGCGATCGATCCCGAGGTGTTGGTCGGTGAGATCGAGCTGCTGCGCGAGTCGTGCGGGCTCACCTCGCAGCGCTTGCTGATCTCGGATCGGGCCCACGTGGTGCTGCCGCACCACATGCAGCTGGACGTGTTGCGTGAGCGCACCGCCAAGGCGATCGGCACCACCAAGCGCGGCATCGGTCCGGTGTACCAGGACAAGGTCGCGCGCCGCGGCGTGCGTATCTGCGATCTGATGTCGCCCGAGCGCTTCCAGGCGCGCGTGCGTGAGAACCTCGAGGCGTGGCAGCCGTTCGCGCAGGCGTACGGCGAGAAGCTGCCCTCCGTGGCCGAGATCGAGCAGGCCTACCGCCCGTTCGCCGACAAGCTGGCGCCCTACGTCGGGAACGCTGGCCTCGCCGTGTACGAGGCGATCCGCGCGGGCAAGAACGTGCTCTTCGAGGGCGCGCAGGCGACGCTGCTCGACGTCGATCACGGCACCTACCCCTACGTCACCAGCTCCAGCACCGTGGCGGGTGGCGCCACCATCGGCGCGGGCATCGGCCCGACCGCGATCGACCGGGTCGTCGGCATCACCAAGGCCTACGCCACGCGCGTCGGCGAGGGCCCCTTCCCCACCGAGCTGTTCGGCCAGCAAGGCGACGACCTGCGCAAGGCGGGCCACGAGTTCGGCTCGGTGACCGGACGTCCGCGCCGCTGCGGCTGGCTCGATCTGCCGGCACTGCGCTACGCGGTGCGCGTGAACGGCCTCGACTCGCTGGCGATGACCAAGATCGACGTGCTCAGCGGGCTGAAGAACGTGGCGCTGTGCGTCGCCTACGAGCTCGACGGAGAGCACCTCGAGGAGCTGCCGCCGGACGCGGAAGATCTCGCGCGCGTGAAGCCCATCTACGAAGTCTTCCCAGGTTGGGAGGGTGATCTCAGCGAGGTGCGCACGATCGAGGAGCTGCCCAAGAGCGTGCGCCAATACATCGAGCGCGTGGAGCGCGGCGCGCAGTGCCCGCTCAAGTTGCTCAGCGTCGGTGCCGATCGCGAGCACACGATCACGCTCGGCAACCCGTTCGTGTGAACGTACTGTCCCTGGGACAGAAGTTCGCCGTTCATCGGTAAAAGCTCGCCCCTTCAAAACGACATCGCCCGCGCAACAGCGCACTGGCAC
>DASUME010000783.1:0-4039 GCA_036277895.1 Polyangiales bacterium | reverse complement strand
ACGCTGAGCCGCCCGCCACGCGTCCGGCCAAGCGTGCCGCGGCGCGTGCACCGGTGCGTCGTGAAGAGCCGCTCGCGCGCCCCGAGCCGCGCCCTGCGGCCGCGCGCCGCGGTGCGGCGTTCCGGCCCGAGCCGCTGCCCGACAACCCCTACTGATCACTCGAAGATGATGCGCACCGTGTAGCGCGCGCCCTCGCGCCCGGTGAAGAACGGCATCTTCGTGCGCATCAGCGCGCCCGTCGCACAGGCGACCAGGCTGCCCAGCTGCGGCGGCAAGCTGCGCACGTCGGCGTCCGGCCGGTCGTTCTCGTGCATCGTGATCTGCGCCTCGATCGCGCCCACGTTGCCGCGTGCCTTGGCGTGACAGCTGTCCGCGATCGCGATCACCTTCTCCACCCACGGCTGCATGCGCGGGTCCGCGTCGAGGTCGGACTGCAAGCCGCCCGGGAGCTCGACGTGCACGTGCTCGGTGCGTGGGATGGTCACGCGCGTCTTGGGCTTCGCGGCGATCGGGGCAGGGGCAGGGGTAGGGGCAGGGGTAGGGGTAGGGCGCGCGACTGGGACGGGCTTGGCTGGGGGAGCGGCGGGGGGAGGGACGTACGCGGCGCCCCAGCCCTTGGGGCGCTCGCTCGTCTTGCTGCTCGGCTCCGCCTTGCTGCTCGGCTCTGCCTTCTTGCTCTCGTGCTTCTTCGGCGCGAGGGCGTCCTCGTCCGCTTGCTTGAGCAGCTCGCGCGCGGCGACGTCGGCAGGGTTCTCCTGTTCGATCGCGGGCGCGACCGGCGGGGGCGCCGCGGGCAAGGGTGGCGGCGCCACCGCGGCATCTTCTCCGTGCTTACAGGCGGTGAGCACGAGCGCGCAGAGCAGCGCTCTTGAGGCGTTGTTCATGCGCCGAGCATACGCCGTGTCGAAGCGGGCCGAAGGCCGCGCGAGCAAGTCGAAGCGGGCCGAAGGCCGCGCGAGCCAGAGTCGAAGCGGGCCGAAGGCCGCGCGAGCAGAAAAACGAAGCGGGCCGAAGGCCGCGCGAGCCAGAGTCAGATCGACGCGCTGCTTCACTCCTGGTGGTGCGCGACCACGGCCAGCGCGATGCCGCCGAGCGCGGCGCACGTCACGCCTGCGCCCACCGCGAGCAGCCCGGGCAGCGCACCGGTCGCCAACAACACGCCGCCGCCGACGAGCGCGATCGAGCCCAGCCCCACGAGCCAACCACCGAGACGCGAGAGATCACGATCGCTCTCGACCGCGAGCTCGTCGTGCATCGCCGGCGCAGGCAGGCTGCCCTGCATCAGCGGATCGCGCAGCTGCGTCAGGTCGTCATCGTACTCGACCTCCAGCGCCTTCATGATCAGCGCCGACGAGTCGCGCCTGGGTGTGGCGTCGATGCTCGACTCACGCGGCGCGCCGCCGAGCGCACGCTCGATGCGCTCGGCCACTTGATGCGGCGACTCGTCATCGACCTCGACGTAGATGCGCTCGGCGTCGTCGCCCTCGAGCTCGATCGCGAGCGTGTTCTGCGGATGGCGCGAGCTCGGCACCATGTGGCCGTCGTAGGCGGACACGCCGCATAACCAGACGCCGCTCTGATCCGACCAGTGCACCATCATGTCGAGCAAGGGTGGGTGCGGATCCACGCTGCGGATGCGCGACAGCGGCAGCTTGCGCGGCCGCTCCGCGAGCATCACGCGCTCGAGCAGGCTCACCTCGATGTCGACGGAGTCGTCCTTGATCTGAACCTTGGCCATCACCGCCTCCGACTCGCAATCCTCCTCGCGCCGCCGCGAAGAGCACGACGACACCATGCGCGCCTGGAACGAGCACGCGTGCGTTCATCTACGCGTGCCAGAGGCCTGAAAACAAGCACCACCTGCGTTCACGACGCAGTGCGCCACACGCCGGGTCCGTGCGTCCAGGCACGAAAAATCCCCTCTAGCGGTTGCGCGCGTCGGGAATTTCGTCGTCGATCCGCAGTGCGAAAACTGCAACAGATGGGAATCGACCGCGATGCCCATCCCCAAAAGGGCACGCCAAAAAACCGTACGCTCAGGCCTGCTCGGGGCGCTTCACCTTGTCGAACACGTCCATGAACGCGCCCTTGGCGCCGTACTTCTCGCGCACCTGATCGTAGAGCGTGCGGTCGAACATGCGCCAGAACTCCTCGCGCGTTTGTTCGGTCACTGCGTAGAGACACTGGAACGCGTGGTTGTCGCGCAGCCACTGCTCCATGTTCTTCACGGCCTGGATGCCATCCCACGGCTGCTTGCGCTTCACGATCCGCGGCACCTGCCAGGCGCCCACGTCGACGAACAGCTCCTCCTTCGATTCCGGGCGCGAGGGCGACATCATGCCCTGCGGCTCGGTGCGGAAGGTCTTGTGCGCACAGAACCAGAGCGGGTAGGCCTCGAACTCGCGGTGGAACATCTCGATGCTCTGCTTGAGCACGTCGATCGGCACCAGCGCGTCTTGCACCACGTTTCGCTTGTCGCGGAACTCGCGCACCTTCTCGCTCTGGATCAGGCGCATCAGCGACACCTTCGGCGGCATCAGCCAGCCGAGCGGGTAGCGGAACAGCGGGTGGTTGCCGAACGGCACCAACAGCTCGCCATGCCAGTACAGGCTGCGCGTGTAGCGGTGGTAGTACTCGCGCAGCGGGATGTGCTCGGTCCGTAGGCCCTTCGTGAGGTGCGACTCGATGTGCTTGTAGAACCAGGGCTTCCACCAGCGCGCGATGTGGTTCGGCTTGGCGCCCACGGGCAGCTCCGCGAAGTCTCCATGCACGATCACGCCGCGCTCCAGATCGAACAGCAGCACCTCCACGAACTCCGGCGGCCGAGCGCTGCGGACGAGCTCCTCGAAGCGCCTACAGATCGCGTCGAGTCCTTCGACCGGCTCGTAGTTGACCCGCACGTACGGCTTGCGTGGGATCACGCGCAGCTCGAGCGCGGTCAGGAAGCCGTGCGCGCCGTAGCTCCAGGGCAGGGCGTGGAACAGGTCCGCGTTCTCGTTCGCGCTGCAGGTCACCACGCGACCATCGGCGAGCACGACCTCCGCCGACACCACCGTGTCCGCGAACAAGCCGTACTTGTGCGCTGACGACTCGATGCCGTAGCCGAGGTAGAGCCCACCCGCGGTGAGATCGTCCAGCTCCGGCACGACCGGTACCGTGTAGCCGTGCGGCAAGAGCCAGCGCGTCAGCTGGCCCATGTTCACGCGCGGCTCGACCCTTACCGTGCCGCGCTCCTCGTTCAGCTCGAGGATGTCGTGCAGCTCCACGTCGATCGCACCCGCCGTCTGCTGTTTGTACTCGATCGCGCGCACGGCGACGCTCTGCCAGCTCTTGCGCGAGGTGTGCAGCAGGCCCTTGCGCCCGTCCGCGTTCCACTTCGCGAGCTGCGCCTGGATGCGCTTCACGCGCGCGCCGTGCTGCTCGGCAGCGTTGCGCAGGTTGCGGTAGTAGACGTGACGCGCGTACCAATAGGTGTCGTAGATCTTCGAGAGCGGCAGCACCACGGGCACCACGATCGCCCAGCGATACTGGACCAGCAGCTCGGTCAGGAAGTCGTTCTTCGCGGCCGGCTCGGCGGCGACCGGCTTTCGTTGCACCAGGTTGCGCGCTCGCTCGGCGAGCGACGGCGCGCCGTTCACGGCGTTCTGCAAGCTCATCGACTTAGCGTAGTCAGCGCCGCGCGCCGAGCCCGCAACAAGTGCGCGCCTCGCGTGGCCGCGCCAGTTTCGCCCCAGCACGAGGGGCGCACTGCAAAGGCGACTCACGTGTCTGCAACGTTGGATCGTTGTAACGCCTACCCTATAGTGCGAGCCAATAAGGGGGGTTCGATGACGAGGGCTTATTGCGCGCACGCGCGCTGGCTTCCGGGACTGATGTTGCTTGCGGCAGCGGCCACGACGGGACGGGCACGCGCCGCAGGTGTGGAGGACACGGTCGAAGGCACGGTCGCGCAGGGGCGCCAAGCGGGGTACGTGCGGGTCAACGACTACCACGCCGTGTGGCAGAACCCAGCCAACCTGGCAGTCCTGCCAGGCAAGGA
>DASUME010000782.1:0-2909 GCA_036277895.1 Polyangiales bacterium | reverse complement strand
CATGCGCGCCTCCAGCTCCGCGTAGCGGACCAGCAAGATGTTCTCCGCCAGCGCCGAGATGCCGTGCAGCGGCAAGGTGAGCTCCACCGAGACCAGCTCCTGCAGCTCCTGGCTGTAGAGGGCCGTTACGCCGTGCGAGCGCAGCTCGTTGGTCAGCGCGGAGAAGAAGTGCGGGATGCGCCCGGCGTCTGCGGCCGCTCCCGCGAAGCCGTCGATCCCATCCACGAACAGGCGCTTGACGCCACGCGCGCGCACGGCCTTGACCAGGCGATCGCCGAGCGCGTCGAGCTCACGCTCGGTGGGCGGGTGCCAGATCAGCGCAAGCGAGCCATCCGCGACCTTACTCCTCAGGTCGAGCCCCAACGTAGCGGCCTTCTGCAGCACGCGCTCGGGCGTCTCGTAGAAGCCGAAGTGCAAGCCTGGCTCCCCGGCCGAGGAGTGGCCGAGGAACTGCAGACCGAGCGTGGTCTTGCCCGTGCCGGTGGCTCCGAACATCACGGTCGCGGAGCCCGTGCGCAGCCCCCCGTGGAGCGCGCCGTCGATCGAGCTCGCGCCCATGCTCAGCTTGCCGGGATGAGCCAGCTCGCGCGGGTCGGGATCGCGCAGCATCGACTCCAGCCTCGGGAAGACCGTGACGCCGCGCGCGCTGATCCCGAACGCATGTCCGCCCGGCAGGTAGTCGCTGCCGCGGAACTTCGTCACCTCCAGCTCGCGCTCACGCCGCTTGCCGACGCGGTTGTCGCGCAGCTCGATCACGCAGTCGACCATGGTGTGCTCGGGCCCGCTCGCATGCGCGCCTACGCTGGAGAGCAAGACCACGGTGGAGCCCTGCATGCTCGCGTGGATCTGCATGTCGTGAACGAACTTCTTGAAGTCGTTGCGACTGGGCAGCGACTCCTCGGTGGCCACCAGGCCATCGACGATCAGCAGGCTGGCATCCCCCGCCCGCGTCTCGCGCCTGAGCATCTCCGACAGACCCTTGAGTCCGCTCTGCTCGAAGACCGTGTAGGCGCTCAGGTACGCGATCTGATCCGGGATCCGCGTGGGCTCGAAGAAGCTCAGCTGTCCGATGTTGAACAGCATGCGCTCGTGCGTCTCCGAGAGAAGTGTCACATAGAGCACCTTGCCGCCGCGCGCTGCGTGGTGGAAGCAAAGTTGGTTGGAGAGGATGGTCTTCCCGGCACCGGGGGTGCCGCGAACCATGTACACGGCCTGCCGCAGCAGGCCTCCGTGAAGGACCGCGTCGAGGCCTGGGACTCCCGTTTGCACACGCTCCTTCCGCCGATCGAACGTGGTGATTGACTCGTTCATGACTGCTGCAAGGTGTGTCCGTACTCGCGGAAAGCCAGACCGTAATTGAGGTCAACCGGGCGCGACACCGACGAAGATGAGTGTCTTTACGCCCGCACATCGGGAATAACGCGCGCTGGTCTATGATCTTTCACGTGAAGGCTCCGTTCCTGCTCTGCTGCTTGCTGCTCGCGTGCGCACGCGAGAGCGCGCCACATGCCGCGGCCGCGCCGCCAGAGCGTGTGACCGAGGCGCCGCCGCGGCTGTCTCCACAGGTCATCATCGACGACCCGCGTCTGCTCGCTTCGATCGAAGAACAGGTTGCAGACTTCGGTGTGCTCGCACTCGGCGCCGCGCAGAGCGGGCTCGCGAACGCGCAGCTCGCTTCGCTGCCCGCGCATCGCGAGCTGTTCGCACCGATCGAGCGCGACCTGCACGCGCTCACCGCGAACGACCCGCAAGCTGGCGTGTCCGTGCGCGGCCACGCTCACCGAACGTTCGACGTACGTTGGTTACGGGCAGAGAGCGCGCGCTTTCGTTTGATCGCGATCGCCAACCGCATGGACCGACGGGCGTTCGATCGCGACGGCTGCGGCGAGACGCGCCTGATCTATCGGCTCCGCTACACGCAGGGCGAGGTGTCGCGCCTGCCGTTCACGATCGCGCTCGAGCTGCGCCAAGGGGGGGACTGCGCCGAGCAAGCGCGGCGCTGGCAGAGGCCGGAGTCGCTGCTCGCCGACGGTGGCCCGCTGCAGCGTCCTTCGCGCGAGCAGCTGGTTCAGCTCGCGCTCAACGTGCAGGCCGTGCGCTGGCCGTCGGCGGTGCGGCCCGATCTGGGCGGGCACGCCGAGTACTTGTTGCGCGCGTTCCGCTGGAACGGCGCCCGCTACGTGCCGCGCGCGCTGGAGAACACGCCGGACGTGGTACGCCTCGCGCGCGAGCGTGCGGCGCGTGACGAGCTCGCCACCTGGTTGATCGCCCATGCGGACGAGGTCGATCGCGGCGTGGCGCTGCTCCCAGAGCGCTTCCTCGCCGAGGTGGTGACGTCAGTCACGCCGCGCGGGTTCGCGCGCCTGGCGAACCGCCCCTTCGCGCAGCTGTTCGCGCCCGCTCGCTTCGACAAAGTTCCGGCGGGCCGCTTCGTGCGCAGCCCGGAGGCGTTCGTGCGCAGGCTCGACGAGCTCAGCTGCAACGGCTGCCACCAGGCGCGCTCGGTGGCGGGCTTTCATCAGCTCGGCCTGGACGACGAGGCTCCCGCGTCCAACGCGCTCGCGATCGGCCACTCGCCGCACGTGCATGACGACCTCGCCCGGCGCACCGCGTACGTTCGCGCACTCGCCGAGGGACGCACTCCGGACGACGCGCAGCCGTTCGCGGAGCATGCGCGCGACGAAGGTGTCTACGGGGCGCACTGTGGGCTCGGGGATCCGAGCTTCGCCAGCTGGACGTGCGCGGCCGGTCTGCACTGCGACGGCTTCGAGGGCGACAGCGTGGGCGCTTGCCTCGGCGAGAGCGCGGTGGGCGATCCGTGCGAGCCCGCGCGCGTCGGCGCCAACGCCGATCCGCATCGCGATCGAGCGCGCGCCCAGGAGCCGCGGGCGTGCGCGGGCGTGTGCGAA
>DASUME010000781.1:0-7353 GCA_036277895.1 Polyangiales bacterium | reverse complement strand
GGCGGCGGTGGCGGCGGCGGCAGCCGCTACTAAGCGCTTCGCGCTCTGACTAACGCACAACGCCTCCCTCGCGGGAGGCGTTGTGCGTTAAGGGACCTGCAGCGAGCGTTCGATCCAGGACACGCCGCCGCGATCGTCGCGCACCACGAACCAGAACTCGATCCGCTTGCCCGCGTCCTCGCGCTTGGCGTGCCACTTCATGTCGCCGGCGCTGGCGAGCTTGAAGTCGTCTTCGAACTCGCCGCCGGTGGCGTAGAACTGGATCACGGACTGCTCCTTGATCGGCAGCCCGGCGGCGTCGACGCTCTGCTCGGACGCACCGTCGGCGCGCACGACGATCTCTTGATCGGCGAACTCGCTGCACGCGTCGTCCTTGCACAGCGCGCTCGGCACCAGGTCTGCAGACCAGTCGACGCCCGCGATCGTGAGCCCATCGATCTGCGGGTTCATGTTCAGGCTGCTGTCGCGCAGGAAGATGCGCTTGAGGCCGATCTCGAACTCGGACAGCGGCAGCGCGTTGCCCGCGGCGTCGCGGCACACGATCGGGATCGTCTGCGTGGTGCCGGCCTCGACCGTGCCGGGGCAGGCGATCACCACCACGCCCGCGTAGCGGGTGCTGACGTTGGGCACGGTGAGCGTGTGCGTAGTGAGGTCGGGACCGATCTTCAGGCTCTCGAACGAGGTCTGTCGCAGGCAGTCGACGGCGGCGGTCGACTCGACCGCCTCGCACTCGCCCCAGGCCCAGGTCAGCGCGCGGTCCTCGGGATCGTAGACGAGCGCACTCAGGTGGACCTCCTGGCCGGGTAGCGCGAACGGCGTGTCGGCCTGCACCGCGAGCACGCGCGTCTTGGTGACCAGAGAACCCGGGTCAAAGTCGTCCGAGCACGCGCTCGCACCGAGCAACAGAACCAAAATCGCGATCGTCTTGTTCACAGTTCACCTCGCAGACCGAGCACGGGCATGATGGGAAGGGTCGAATCCGGCTTCGAGCGCGCGTAGTCGTAGTTGTAGCCGAGCGAATCCGAGTTCTTGCGGTTGTAGGCGTTGCGCAGCTCGAGGTAGACGGTGAGCTTGGCGGGCCCCGCCTGCCACATCTTCTCCAGCCGCACGTCGAGCTGATGGAACGCCGGTACGCGTGAGGCGAAGTACGTGCCCGCGATCGGCGCGTAGACGCCGGCGTCGAGGTCGTTCACGCCGCCGACGATCGGCGTCGTCGGCATGCCGCTGATGTAGCGCCAGCGTGCGCCGAACGACCAGTTGCGGCCCCAGTTCACGCTGCCGATCGCGCTCAGGATGTGCGTCTGATCGTACTGGAACAGACGGTAGGCCTGGTCGTCGCTGTCTTTACGCTCGCTGCGCATCGCGGTGTACGACGCGAGGCCGAACCAGCGCCCACGCTTGAGCTTCAGCATCGACTCGCCGCCGTAGATGCGACCGCTGCCGGAGTTGTCGAAGCTTGCGCCGACGTTGTCGAGGTTCTCCGCCGCCTGCGCGACCACGAGGTCGTAGAGGTGCTTGTAGAAGCCCTCGAGCGACAGCTCCAGGCCGGGCAGGATCTCCTGCTCGACGCCGAGGCTGTAGTGGATCGCGCGGTTGCTGCGCACACCGGTCGAGCCGAACGGCTTCACGCTCTCGACGCCCTGCGGCGGCTGCGAGTACTGGCCGATGCCGCCCTTGAGCGTGGTGCGCGGGTACCCGGCGTGCACGTCGTAGCGAACGCTGACGCGCGGGTCGACGGTGACGCGGCCGGTGTCTCGCGCGTAGTCGGTGCGCACGCCGGGCACGATGCGTAGACCTGGCGCGGGCGTGAGCTCCAGCATCGCGAACGCGGCGGGACGCACCAGCCACACTTCGTCGCCGAGCTGGCGCGTGGGCGTGGCGAAGCCGGGCGGATAGATCTCGCCGTTGTTGGGCGGGTAGGGCCGCACGCGCAGCTCGACGTCGTAGCGCCAGAACTGGGTGTCGATGCCGGCCACGCCGGTCATCCAGTCCGTGAAGCGCGCGCGCACTTCACCGCGCGCGTCGAGCGTGTTGGAGTCGATCTTCTGGCTCTCGATGCCGAGGTTCGCGGCGATGTGGTCGGTGCCCCAGGACAGCGTGAGCCGCGAGGAGACGTCGTCGCTGAGCTTCGAGTCGACGCGCAGCGCGAGGCGCGTGAAGCGCGTGCCGACCTCCAGCTTGCCGGCTTGCCCCGGATCGGCCGGGTTGCCCGAGTCGAGCAGCAGCTTGAGCCGGTCGTCCGAGCCGACGAAGAACAGCCGCAGCGTGGTGCGCGCGTTGACGTCGTGCTCCAGCACGGCCTGGCCGTCGTAGTAAACCGGCGCCTGCTTGATGCTGTCGTCGATCTTGCCGATCCAGGCGTCGACCCACGAGCGGCGCGCGGCGATCATGAAGCGCGTGTGCTTGCCGAGCGGACCCTCGACCGCGAAGCGGCCGTCGATCGGATCGACCTGGATCATGCCGCCGACGCGATCGCGGCGTGGGGCGCGCAGCTCGAACTCGAGCGTGCCGCCCATCGCGCGGCCGAACTCGGCGCCGAAGTTGCCGGGGCGCAGCTCGAACTTCTGCAGCGCGTCGCTCGGGATCACCGAGGAGAAGCCGCCGAAGTGGTAGCTGAGCGGGATCTGGATGCCATCGACGTAGATGCCGCTGTCGTTGGGTCCCGCGCCGCGAATGATCAAGAACGGGTTGAACGTGGGCGGGCGCGCCACGCCGGGCAGCGCCTCGACCGCGCGCAGCGGGTCGCCGTTGGTGCCGGGCAGCTTGCGGATCTCTTCGGGCTCGAGCGCGTAGACGGTGGTCTCACGCGGAGGCTTCTGGCCCTGCACATCGAACGTGAGCTCCGCGCTCTCGGCCGGCTCCGCGGCAGGGGGCGGCGGAGGAGGAGGCGGTGGAGGGGGCGGCGGGAGCGCGGCGTGGAAGTCGAACCGGAACGGGATGCGCGCGACGATCGGCTCGCCATCGCGCCGCGCGGGCTCGAAGCGCATGTGCGCGACCGCGCTGAGCGCTTCGCCGTCGAGCGCGTCCCCGGCGGACGAGATGATGACGGGGTCGCGCGCCGCGCCTTCTTTGTCGATGGTCAGCTCGAGCACGACGAAGGCAGGCTCGCTGCCGATCGGAAGCTCGCTGAGCGCCGGTGCATCGAGCATACGCGGCGGCGTCAACGAGGGCTGCTGCTGCGGTAGTTCTTGCGCATGCGCGACGATCGGGCACGGCGTGATCGCCGCGAGCACGAACGCAAGCCGCAGCACCTGTCGCGCTCGCGAGAGTTTGGGGATCTTGTTGCGTGGCATCGCGCTCTAGTGCCCGCAGCCCACCGAAGTGTTCACGCCTCTCGTCTCGGGCAGGGGCAGGGGGAGAGCGAATCGATTGAACAGAAATCTCGGGAGCGGGAACGGAGGCGCATGGACATCGTCTCTCAAGCAAAGAACCTCATGATCACGCTGGGGGCTGCCCCGGTGATGTGGCTCATGATCGCGCTCTCCCTGATCAGCATCGCGATCATCGTCGAGCGCTCGATCTTCTTCTTCAGCGTGCGCTGCGACTTCGGCCGCCTGGCGCGCGCCTTCAGCGTCGCGCTGCGCGAGCGTGACCTCGCGGCTGCACGTTCACTCCTGGAGGCCTCGCGTGCGCTCGAGGCCGAGGTCGTGCTCGCGGGCCTCGATGAAGCCGAGCGCGGCCCCAATGCCGCGCGCGAAGCGATGGCGGGGGCCACCGCAGTGCAGCGCTCCAAGATGGATCGCCGGCTCGGCTTCCTCGGCACGCTCGGCAACAACGCACCC
Source organism: Polyangiales bacterium (assembly GCA_036277895.1). Taxonomy (GTDB): domain Bacteria; phylum Myxococcota_A; class Polyangia; order Polyangiales; family DASUME01; genus DASUME01. The sequence goes on along the minus strand of DASUME010000781.1, from coordinate 3,571 downwards.
TTCGTCGGCCTGTTCGGTACGGTGATCGGCATCGTGCTCGCGTTCGAAGAGCTTGCGAAAGCGGGCGCTACCGCGGCCGCCACCACCGGCGTCATGGCCTCGATCTCCGAAGCGCTCGTCGCCACCGCGATCGGCCTGTTCGTCGCCATCCCCGCGGTCGCCGCGTTCAACTGGTTCCAGCGCCACATCCGGCAGACCGTGTCCAACACCGAGGCGCTCTCGCACGTGCTGCTGGTCGCTCTCGAGGGCGAGCCGGTTCGCCATCGCGCCGCGCAGGTCTCGCGCCCCGCGCCCTTATTTCCGCAGCGCACCGCGGAAGGAGCCTGATCATGGCGGCCTCCTCGCAAGACGACGGAGAGATCACCGGCATCAACGTGACGCCGCTGGTCGACGTGACCCTCGTGCTCCTGATCATCTTCATGGTCACCGCCAAGCTCGTGATGTCGCAAGCCATGCCGCTCGACCTGCCCAAGGCCGCGACGGCCGGCGAGACGCAGACCGTGTACACGGTGACGATCGACGGCGAAGGTGTGATCGCCGCCAACGGCGTGGCGATGAACGACGACGCCGCGCTGCGCGCGAGTGCGCAGCGAGCACAACGCGAGACCCCCGAGCTGCGCGCGGTGCTGTCCGCCTCTGCGCGCGTGAACCACGGACGCGTGATGCACGTGCTCGACGTGCTGCGTGAAGTCGGCGTCGCCAAGGTGGCGTTCGGAGCGGAGAAGAGCGAGTGACAACCCAAGCTGCACGCGCGATCGCGGTCCAGCCCGAGCCCGCACCCATTCGTTCGCAGTCCGCGTGGCTGCGTACGCTCGGTGAGCGCGACGGCACCAAGCGCGGTGCGGTGGCGCTGCTGATCGCGGTCGCTGCGCATGCGGGCATGGTCGCGTTCGCGCTCACGCAACCGCCGCCTCCGCCCGCGCTCACCGCGGTGACCGAGGTCGAGCTCGCGCCTCCTCCACCACCACCTCCACCACCGCCGCCGCCGGAACCCGAGGCTCCGCCGGAACAGCCCCAGGAAGCGGCGCCCCGCGCGCGCGCACCCAAGGCTCCCAAAGCACCCACTCCTGCCCCCGCCGCGGCTGCTCCGCTGCGTACGATCGAGGACGACGTGAAGACCGCGGACGAACCCGTGCGCTTCGTGACCGACCCCAATGGCACCGCGTTCGGCTACGGCACCGTGGCTCGCGGCGGCACCGGCACCGGAGCCCCCGGCGCGCAGCTGCCCGAGGGACCCACGCAGCCCCTCTCGGGTGCGGGTGGCCACGGCGCCGCCCCGGAGCTCAGCCGCCCTCCGTCTCTGGCGGAGAGCGACCCCTGCCGCGGGTTCTTCCCCAGCCGCGCCCAGGCCGATCGCGGCGAGGTGCAGCTGAAGGTGCGCGTCGAGGCCGACGGAAAGGTCCGCTCGGTGACCATCGCGCGGGAGGCTCCGAGCGCGCAGGGCTTCGGGTTCGCGGCGCGTGACTGCTTGATGTCCAGGCACTTTTCGCCCGCGCTCGACAAGGCCGGCGTGCCGGTCTCGGTCGTGAGCCCGGTCACGATCCGGTTCTCGCGCTAAAAATCATGCACCACACGTTGAACACTCTCCGCGCGGTCGGGCACGAAGTGCTGAGTCCGATGAGCGTCTTTTCCTCGAGTGCTATGGTCCGACCCGCCTACGTGTCCGTGGAATCGCTCACGGCGCGCCTGGTCGCGCGCCTTCAGGCCGGTGAGGTCGCCGCTCTCGGAGAGCTGTACGACGAGCATGCGGCGGCTCTCACGGCGTTCGCTCGTCGTCTGGTCGGTGACCCGGATGCGGCACAGGACCTCGTGCAGGAAGTCTTCCTCGCGGTGCCCGGCGCGATCCGGCGCTTCCAGGGCCAGTCGTCGCTGCGCACGTTCCTGATCGCGATCGCCGTCAACCACTCCCGGCACCACGTGCGCTCTGCAGCGCGACGGCGTGCCGCGACCGACCGCTTCGGCCGCGAGCCCGAGCCGCTCTCGGAGACGCCCGAGCGCGACCTCGAGCGCGAGTCGCTGGCCGCTGCGCTGAGCCTGGCGCTCGATACGCTGCCGATCGAGCAGCGCGTCGCGTTCGGGTTGTGCGAGGTGGAGGAGCGCACCTCGCGCGAAGTTGCTGCCATCGTGGGCGCACCCGAGGCAACGGTGCGTACGCGGCTCCACCACGCCAAGAAGAAGCTGCGAGATGAGCTCTCGCGAAGGGAAGTACGATGAGCCGCGACGACGATCTACTCGAGAGGGCTTCGCGCGCTCTGCGAGCGACGCCGCCGCCCTCGGACGGCGAGCTGGCGCAGGCGAAGATGCGCATGCTCGCGGCTCACGCCGCCGCCACGAAGAAGGGTGGCGGACGTACGCTGCGCTGGGTGCTGCCGCTCGCGGCCGTGCTCGCTGCGGGAACCGCGCTGGCCGCGGTCACCAGCCACTACGAAGAGCTCGCGTCGGTGGTGAACCGCGTGGTCGGCTACGAGATCCTCGCTCGCGCGACGAAGCTCGCCGAGCCCGCGCGCGCCACCAAGCCGGCCTCCAAGGCCACGCCGCCCGAGCCCGCGCCGGTGCCCGCCGTCGCGGAGCCCGCAGTCGTGGAGCCCACGGTCGCGGAGCCCGCAGCCGTGGAGCCCGCAGCCGTGGAGCCCACCCCTGCCGAGCAGCCGCTCGCGAGCGCACCTCGCCAGCTGGCGAAGCCCCGCAAGCGCGAGCTAGCGCCTGCCATGCCGGCACCAGCGCCGGTCGAGCAACCCGTGGTCGAGCCTGCGCCGGCGGAGCCTACGCCTGCTGCGCCCGAGGCGATCGCCAGCGCGGACCTCGCCAAGTATCGCGCCGCCCACAAGGCCCACTTTCAGGATCGCGACTTCGCGCTCGCACTGCGCAACTGGGAGGCGTACCTGCGCCAGTTCCCGAGCGGCACGTTCGCGATCGAAGCCCGCTACAACCGCGCCATCTGCTTGCTGCGACTCGGCAGGAGCGACGAAGCCCGCCGCGCGCTCACGCCGTTCGCCAAAGGCGAGATCGGCAGCGGCTACCGCCAGTCCGAAGCGACCAAGCTGCTAGAAGCGCTGGAGTGATCCCATGAGCCACCGATTCGCGATAGCAGCAGCCCTCGGGCTGCTGTGGATGGTGAGCTGCGCCTCGCACGCGCTCGCGCAAGATGTGCCCACGAACACGGCTCCGGCGCAGACCTCCGTGCTCGCGCTGGCGGTCGGCCCGAGTGTGGTCGACCGCGACGCCCTGCGCCGCTCGCTCGAGGCCGAGCTCGGCGTGGTCGTGGAGGATGCCGGCAACACGCCGGCGTACATGCCCACGCTGTCCGTGGTCACGCTGCCCAACGGCAACACCGAGGTCGCGCTCAGCTCGCGCACGGTGCCGCGCTCCACGCGCGAGTTCCTGCTCAGCGCGCAGCTGCCCGACGAGCGCGTCGAGATGGTGACGCTGATCGCGGCCAACTTGATCCGCAATGAGGCCGCCGCGCTCTTGCCGGAGCTGCGCCCCACACCCGAGGCAGTGGTCGAAGCGCCACCACCACCTCCTCCTCCTTCGCAGTTGATCGACCCGTGCCGCACGAAGCCGCCGCGCG
>DASUME010000780.1:0-4347 GCA_036277895.1 Polyangiales bacterium | reverse complement strand
CGACGAGCGCATCCCGCTCGTGCTCTGGGTCGACGACCTGCTCGACCACCACACGAACGATGAGTCCCCGCCCGACACCGTCGACGACAAGAAAATTGTCGACGACGAAGACTCGAGCCACTTCACACGCCGCTTCTAGAGCTACACAAGCGCTAGACCACGCGACCGCGCTGGCGGTCGGTATGGAGACCTGCGTCATGACACCAAAGATCTCGGCCCTGTTTTGGTTGCTGATGCTCCTGCCGACCGTCGCGCGCGCGCATGAGCTGACACCTCCCTCGGTGGTCGACGCGCCGCCGGTCGAGCGTCCACTGTCGGAGAATCACGACGAGGTGCGCGCGCTCGTCCTGGTCACGCTCGATGGCGCGGGCGCCGTGACCGACGCCGTGCTCGATTCCAAGCCGCCGTCGCCTTTCGACGAGGCCGCGCTGCGCTACGTGCGCAGCGTGCGCTTCACGCCGGCCCGCGACGGCGAGCGCGGCATCCCCGCGTCGATCCGCTTCGAGGTCGTGTTCCCGGTCGCCGGTCCCTCGACAGGCGCCGTGCTCGCGCAGCCGGAGCACGTGCACACGCACGCCCACACGATCGTGCACACGCACGAGCACCCACTCGAAGAGCCGCACGACCACTTCGGCGCCTCGGCGCACGTCGCGCGCCCCGAGCGCTCGGCCTCGTCGTACACGCTCGACCGCAAGGACCTGCCGCGCGGTGCGCGCGTGCTCGCGCGCGACATCGCGCAGTCCGTGCCGGGCACGTTCGTCGTGCAGCACGCGGGTGGCGGCAAGGCCAACCAGTACTTCCTGCGGGGCTTCGACGCCGATCACGGCACCGACATCGCGCTCTCCGTCGACGGTGTGCCCGTCAACATGGTCAGCCACGGCCACGGCCAAGGCTACGCGGATCTCAACTGGATCATCCCCGAGCTGGTCTCCAGCGTCGACGTGCGCAAGGGAACCTACGATCCGCGCTACGGCGACTTCGCGACCGCGGGTGCGATCGACTTCCAGCTCGGCAGCGAGCTGCCCCAGAACCAGGTCAAGCTGGAGGCGGGCATGTTCCACAGCTACCGCGCGCTGGCGCTGGTCGGCAGCAAGTGGGGCGACCTCAAGCTGACCGGTGCGGCGGAGGTGCTCGGTACGGACGGTCCGTTCAAGCGCACCGAAGACCTCAAGCGCGTGAACCTGTTCGCGCGCGCGGCGAGCGAGCTCGGCGACGGAGAGCTGTCGCTCACGCTGACCGGCTACCTGAGTGGCTGGAACGCATCGGGGCAGATCCCGGAGCGGGAGGTGCTCGCAGGCCGGCTCGACCGCTTTGGCTTCGTCGACCCGAACGAGGGCGGCCAGTCGTCGCGACACAACGTATTCCTGCGCTACAAGACCGACGCCGAGCAAGCGCAGCGCTGGGACGTGCTCGGCTACGTGAGCCTGTACAGCTTCTCGCTCTACTCGGACTTCACGTTCTTCCGCGACGACCCGAGCGCGGGCGACATGATCCACCAGCGTGACGATCGCACGCTGTCCGGCTTCAAGGTGCGCTACGAGCGCGACGAGAAGCTCGGCAGCTTCCTCAGCACCTGGCGCTTCGGCGTCGAGCTTCGGCACGACAAGATCGCGAACGGCCTCGATCGCGCGCCCCAGCGCGAGTGGAGAACGTCGCTAGTGGACGCGAGCATCGGACAGACCGCGGCCAGCGCCTACCTCGAGTCCGAGATCGCGTGGCTGAAGTGGCTGCGCACCAACCTCGGCGTGCGCGGCGACGCGTTCGGCTTCGCGGTGCACGACAAGTTGGAGGACCGGGCGACGCTGGGCACACGCTCGAGCGGCGAAGAGCTCGCCACGCGCGTGAGCCCGAAGGCGAGCCTGACGGTGTCGCCGCTCACGTGGCTCAGCCTGTACGCGAACTACGGCATGGGCTTCCACTCGAACGACGCGCGCGGCGTGATCCGCGGCGTGACGCCGCTGACGCGCGCGGATGGCTACGAGGCAGGCTTCAGCCTGCGCCTGCTGGAGAAGATCAAGCTGAGGCTGGCGCTGTTTCGGATCGACCTGAACAGCGAGCTGGTGTGGGTGGGCGACGAGGGCACCACGGAGGCGAGCGGCCGCACGCGCAGGCAAGGGCTGGAGACGGATCTGCACGTCGACGTGCTGCCGTGGCTGTGGGGCGACGTCGCGTACACCTGGTCGTCCGCGCGCTTTCGTGACGAGCCCGGGTCCGCGAACCAGGTGCCGCTCGCGCCGCGTCAGCTGCTGACGGCCAAGGTCACGGCGGTGCACCCGCGCGGGCCGTTCGCGCGCATCAGCCTGTTCTACCTCGGTGAGCGTCCTGCCAACGAAGACAGCTCGATCAAGGCCGACGGCTTCGCGCGGCTCGACCTCAGCGCGGGCTATCACCACGAGCGCTTCGAGGTCGCGCTCGCGCTGGAGAACGTGCTCAACACGAGCTGGCGCGAGAGCCAGTTCGCTACCGTCTCCCGCCTGCCCAACGAGACCTCCGCCGCGTCCTGCCAGAACGGCAGCGCCGCCGTGGTCGACGGCGGCAACTTCGTCGGCTGCGACGACCTCCACTTCACGCCCGGCACGCCGATCGCCCTGCGCGCGAGCGCGAGCATGTACTTCTAGGCGAGCGCCCCGGGGCCGAGCGGCGGCTCGCTCGAGGCGAGGTTGCACTGGTGGTAGCGGCGATGGTCGCTCGCGCGCAGCGCACCCACCACGGTGTGCCAGACGCCGCGGTTGTTGAAGATCACCAGGTCGCCGGCCTCCCACGCGTGCGCGTAGACCATGCTCGGCGCGATCGCCGGGCGCATCAGCTCGTTCACGATCCGGCGGCTCTCCAGCAAGTCGCCGACTGCCTTGCCGTCCGTGATCAGATCCTCGACGCAGCAAGGATGCACCTGCAGGGCAGGTTCACCGGTGAGCGGGTTGACCCACACCATCGGCAGCGTCTTGATGTCTTCTTCCCTCCACTCCGGCAGCGCTTCGCGCGTCAGCTCCTTGCCCTCGCTCGCGAGCCCGAGCCCGGTCGACAACGCACGCGCGTTCTTGATCCACACGTACGGATGCGGCGCGTAGCGGACCTGCGTGCGCAGCGCGAAGTCTTGCTGCTCCGGGCTCAGGCCGCGAAACGCCTGGTAGCCAGAGACGAACGCAGTCGTGCCGAGGGGAACACTGAGCGTGTCGCCGCTGCCGTCGTCGTAGAGCACGGTCTGCTGACGATTCTCCGGCACCTCCAGCGCGAGCAGCGTGGTCACCTTGGGCGGGTTGAGCCGGTACAGCGCGGCGTCGATGTGCCAGCGGTAGAAGCGCGTCAGGTCCGCGCTCTCCTGCTCTTCGCTGAGCGGCGCGTGATGAAACGTGCGGTGCGACGGATGCGCCAGCATGACGTCGGTCAGACCCTGGTGGCTCGCGACGGGTCCGTGGCCGAGCAGCTGCACCTGCGGCACGTCCGGGATCGAGATCAGATCCTGCACGAGCACGCTCTTCTTCATCAGCTCTTTGTTGTGCCCGTGCCCGTACGTCTGCACGGTGGGGTCGAAGCGACGCGTGAGCTCGAACTGATGGATCGGCTTCAGCCCCTGCTGCCCGCGTACCACCACCACGTGGTGCGTCAGCACGGCGCGCTCCAGCGCCGCAAAGTCGGCGTCCGAGAGGTTGGCCAGGTCGCACGGCGCAACCTCGGCACCGAAGTCGACCTTCGACGCCTCCGGATGATGCAGCGGCTGAATCTTCAGAGTGGTGGTCGGCGCGATGCCCTGCAAGGTCTGCATCCTGGGCTCTACCTGGCCGCGGTTTCAGCGCCGTTTCTTCGCGTTGCAATCGACGTTCAGCGCAGCATCAGAACCGCCTCGATCACGTCGAACGCGAAGCGCATGTGCATGCTCTCGTCGCGGAACACCCAGCTCGTGCCCGCGGCCAGGCCGTGTAGCAGCGCGCGCGAGCGCAGGAAGTACACGTAGGCGAAGGCGCCGAAGAAGAACAAGCCCTCGATGCAGGCCGCGAAGCAGATCAGGTGGAGCAGGAACTGCCTTCGGTCGCCCGCGTTCTGCAGCGAACCCTTGCGCTGGATGCTGTCGAGCCAGCGCATGCAGAACTCGGCCTTCTTGCGGATCGAGGGGATGTTCTCCACAGCGGCGAACGCCGCGTTGCGCTCCGCCGGATCGGGCACGGCCGAGGTCGACCTGTACGCAGACCAGCCGGCGCGCTCGCTGGAGCGCATCGCGAGCGAGTACGCGAAGCTGTTCTTCCCGCATCAGATCCAGTAAACGCGCACCGAGGTCTGGTACACGCGCGGGCGGCTGTCCCTGGCGCAGGCGCGCAAGACCGGGCAGCGCGAGCTTGTGCAGGCGGCGCG
>DASUME010000779.1:0-6273 GCA_036277895.1 Polyangiales bacterium | reverse complement strand
GCGTCCACCGGCGGCACGCCGATGTCCCCGAGGTAGCCCGTGCAGTAGCGGGCGGGGATGTTCATGCAGCGGCACAGCGCCACCGCGAGGTGGGCAAAATCGCGGCACACGCCGACGCGCTCCTGCAGCGCCTCGGCGGCGGTGCGCGTGGAGCGCGCGAAGCCGTAGCCGAAGGTGATGTGGCGGTGCACGAAGTCGACGATCGCCTGCACGCGCGCCCAGCCGCGCGGGGTGTTCCCGAACTGCGCCCACGCGAACGCGGATAGCTGGTCGGTCTCGCAGTAGCGGCTGCCCATCAAGTAGCCGAGCGCTTCGCCCGGTAGCTCGGAGACGGGAACCTCGGGGGCATCCCAGGCCACCTCGTCCGGCAGGCCCGAGTCCTGGATCAGGAAGTCGGTCGAGAGCGTGAGCACGCCGGCCGGGGTCACCGTGCGCGAGCGCAGGTTGCCGTGCTCATCGAGCTGGCCGATCAGCGGCGCCCGGTAGCTCGACGTGATCAACGCCGGCGAACGAAGATCCAGCGCACGCGACGGGTGCACGCTGAGCAGGCCCATCAAGGGCGTCTCCTGGGGGCAGTTCAGTGAAATCGCGTAGCCTGCTCTGATCAACATAGGTTCTCCGACGGGGTGGACGCAGCGCCGAAGTGCAAGCGCGATACCAGCCAAAAAGGCGGACATTTTCGCGCGCACCCCCTCGCACGTAAGCCTCAGGCCGCGTGAATGACACAGCCCTCAAAGCAGCCCGAAGTGAACTCCCGTCAGCTGCTCGCTCAGCTCCCACAGCCGCTTCATTGCCTGCGGATCGCGCGAGCGTGCGTTCGAGCGCGACTTCTTCGGGTAGCCGCGCAGCTCGTAGAGCCCGTCGGGGCCGATGAAGTCGCCCGAGCTCGCGCCCTCCGCGACCGCGGCGTAGAGCTGGGGCAGCGCGCCGCGCCAGGCCGGCTGCGTGAACAGCGGCCAGAGCGAGCGCCACGCCAGGGTGCCGAGCTTGTCGTTGGCGAGCTCGGGACCGCGCACCTGCAGGTTGGTCGACGAAGCACCGGGGTGTGCGGCCACGCTGGCCACGTCGATGCCGGCGATCTTGCAGCGCCGGTGCAGCTCGTAGGCGAACAGCAGGTTCGCGAGCTTGCTCATGCCGTAGGCCGGCCACTTGGCGTAGCGGCGCTCCCAGTGCGGGTCGCTGAAGCGCACTCCGCCCATGCGATGGGCCATGCTGGAGACCGTGACCACACGCGCCCCTGGGGTCTTGGCCAGCAGCTCGAACAGCAACCCGGTCAGCGCGAAGTGACCGAGGTGGTTGGTGCCGAACTGCAGCTCGAAGCCGTCGGCGGTGCGCAGGTACGGCGTGGCCATCACGCCGGCGTTGTTCATCAGCGCGTCGAGCGTGGGCAAGGTGGTGGCGATCTCGCGTGCGAAGGCCCGCACCGAGCTGAGGTCCGCCAGGTCGACCGCTTGCGGCGAGAGCTGGGCGCCTGGCTGCTCGCCTCGGATCACCTCGGCGGCCGCCTTGGCCTTGGCGAGCGTGCGGCAGGCGAGCACCACGTGGGCGCCGTGCCTGGCGAGCGCCTTGGCGCTCTCGAGCCCGAGCCCGCTGTTGGCGCCCGTGATCAGAAAGTTCTTACCGTCGAGCTTCGGGATGTCCTCGGCCGTCCAGCGCGTCGTCGTAGTCATTCTGCCGCTACCATCCAGATCTCGCTGTCGCGCATGGTACGAGGCGTACTCGGGCCGGGGTCGTCGAGCCAGGCCCCCATTCCCACGGCGCGCTCGATGGCGGCGCGCGCCAGCTCCAGCTCGCGTGCCGTGAAGCCGCCGCGGCAGCCATCGCGGTCGCGCAGCGTGCGCGCACGGCCATTCATGCGCACCTCCAGCTGATCGCCGCGGTCATCGCTGGCGCGACAGGTCTCGCCATCCTGGCGCTCGAACCAGCCCGTGCGCGAGAAGCGATCGGCGAGCGCGGCGACCATCTGGTACGAGGTGCGTCCCTCGTGCGCGCCGAGCGCCTTCACGCGCTGCTGACCGTCGAACAGCACGCGGCCGTTGCGCTGCACGACCAGTCCGTAGTGCGGTGCACGCTCCATGCGCGCGAACGTGCGCGTGCGCCGAAAGCGCAGCTCGAAGTCCGCTGGCGCGGCGGGCGCGCGCGTGTCCAGGCCGAGCGCGGGATCCAGCTCGCAGTGCGTGCTGACGCGCAGCGTGTCGCGGACCAGGGTGGGGTCCTGCTCCGGACAGCTGCCTGGAAGCAGCGTGCCCAGCGCGTTGCAGTCGCCCTCGCGCGGCTTGAGCTGCTCCACGCGCGCACGCACGCTGGCGGCGTCCTCGCTGCACTGGACATCGGCGCGGCTGGTGTCGAGCCCGTGCGCGCGCAGCACGCGCGGCTGGCCGCGGCTCAGGTCGAGCTCGAGCTGAAAGGACGTCAGCTCCGCGCCGCCCGCCTGCTCCAGCGCGAGCGTGATGCGCGGCAAGCCGATCGTGCGCACCACGAGCTGATCGCTGCGCGCGACGATGCGCTGGTAAAGCTCGGCGGCCGCGCGGATCGCGGCGTGGCCCTCTTCGCTGTCGCTCAGGGTGTCGAAGGGCGCGCCGCTGGCGAGCGTGCGCGCGAGCTGGTCGAGGAACCCGTCGAGCGTGTCGTCGTGCTGGCGTGGCCAGGGTGCGATCACGAGCTCGTCCACCAGCAGACGCGCGCGGCGAAGCTCGCGGGTGCCGCGCGGATCGCCGGTCTTCGCATCGTAGCGGCGCGGTGTGGAGGCGCCGGCGCTGCGCAGTGCGACCTCGAACACGGTGAGCTCGGGGGCACGCTCCGAGAGCGCGGTGCGCGTGCTGGGCGTGTGCTCGATGCGCGCGTCGTCGAGCCAGCGTACGTTGCTGCCCGCTGCGCACGCGAGCGCCACGGCCACGACGGCGATGTCCTCCGGCGGGCGGCCGATCGGGCGCAAGCGCGGCTCGGTCAGGGCAGGCGCCGCGCGCACGAGCTGACAGGCCGCGCTGCCGAGCTGGAAGGTCTCGCCGAGGTAGTGGGTGGGCGCAGGAGTCGGCTTCGGTGCGCTGGGTTTCGGGTCGGCCGCGCAGGCGCCGAGCAAGAGGAGGGCGAATGCGTCAGCGCTGCGCATCGCGTCCGAGACCGACGCTGGCCGCAGCGCCGATCGCCTCACGCAGGTCATCGTCGTCGATGCTGGCCAGCGTGCGCGCGAGCGGCTCGGGCAGGCTCGCGACCACGACCGGCATCGGCTGCTGGCGTGCCGAGCGTGTGCCCACGGTGAGCTCGGGCAGCGGCCCGACCCGAAAGCGCAGCGTGCGCACGCGGGCCTCGGGCGCATGGCGGCGCAGCTCGTTCAGCAGGCGCTCCTTGTCGAACTCCAGCTCGGAGCACCACGCGCTGGTGGCGGTGTGGATGGTGAGCGTGCCCGCCTGCAGCCGCACCGGGCGCGCGTTGACGTACGTGCGCTGCGTGACCGCCCGCCGCCAGCCGTGAAAGGCGCGGATCGCGAGCACTTCGTCCGGCTCACGCGACGGGTACGCGGCGCGGATCAGCGACGCGAGGGTCGCCGGCGCTCCACCCCTGTTTTTGCGCGCGCGGAACGTCACGCATGGGAACCTAGCACAACATCTCCCGCGTAAACCGAGCTTTGCGCCAGGGGTCGGCTCGACCGGCTGGCGGTGCTAGGGTCGACCCGTCATGACGGAAGCTCGTGCAATCGTACCGCTGACGCGTCCGGTGGACGCCGACGTCCCGGTGGTGGGCTCGAAGAGCTACACCAACCGCGCCCTGATCATCGCCGCGCTCGCAGAGGGCGAGTCCCTGCTCACCGGGGCGCTGTTTAGTGACGACACCCAGCACATGGCGGAGGCGCTCCGCCAGCTCGGGATCCCGGTCGACGCGGACTTCGAGGCGCGCACGCTGCGCGTGCAGGGCGCGGGCGGCAAGGTGCCGGCAGCGAGCGCCAAGTGCTTCGTGGGCAACTCGGGCACTACCGCACGCTTCCTGTCCGTGGTGCTCGCGCTCGGCGACGGCGTGTACGAGATCGACGGCGTACCGCGCATGCGCGAGCGCCCCAACCAGCCGCTGATCGACGCGCTCACGCAGCTCGGTGTGCGCATCGAGGCGCTCGCCAAGCCGGGCTGCTTTCCGCTGCGCATCCATGGCGGCAGCCTGCAGGGTGGAGCGGTGTCCGTCGCCGGCAGCGCGAGCTCGCAGTATGCGAGCGGCTTGATGATGGCGGCGCCCGCGATGCCGCGCGGCCTGGCGCTCGAGCTCACCGGCAGCCTGGTGTCCAAGCCGTACCTCGAGATGACCGCGCAGACGATGCGCGACTTCGGCGCCAAGCTCGAGTGGCGCGGCGAGCGCGAGTTCGTGATCGCCGCGGGTCCGTACCTGGGGCGTACGTACGCGATCGAGCCCGACGCGTCGGCGGCGTCGTACTTCTTTGCTGCCGCCGCGATCACGGGCGGCCGAGTGCGCGTGAACGATCTGGGCACGCGCTCGCTGCAGGGCGATCGCGGGCTGGTGCACTTGCTCGAGCGCATGGGCTGCAAGCTCGAGGAGACCGCGAGCTACACCGAGCTGCGCGGCCCCGCGGACGGCAAGCTGCGCGGCATCGACGTGGACATGAGCGAGCTGTCGGACGTCGCGCAGACGCTGGCGGTGGTGGCGCCGTTCGCGAGCACACCCACCCGCGTCACCGGCATCGGCTTCATCCGGCACAAGGAGACCGATCGCGTGGCCGCGGTGGTCAACGAGCTGCAACGGCTCGGTATCCGCGCCGAGGAAGAAGAAGACGGCTACCTGATCTACCCGGGCACGCCGCACTCCGCGCAGATCGAGACCTACGACGATCACCGCATGGCGATGAGCTTCGCGCTCGTGGGCCTGCGCGTACCGGGCGTCGAGATCAAGGACCCGGGCTGCGTCAGCAAGACCTTCCCCACCTACTTCGACGTGCTCGAGACGCTGCGCAAGTAGATGCGTCGGGTCAGCGCGCGCGAGCGCGCCTTCTTGCGCTCGTTCTTTGCCGACTCCCTCGACGTCGATCGGATCTGGATCGGCAGCTCGCTTGGGCAGCGCTCGTGGTCGCCCTTCGGCGCGCGCATCAGCCTCACGCGCGACCTGTTCGCCGGGGCCGAGGTCGCGCTGGACGATGCACGCGCGGCGTCGATCTTCGCGCACGAGGCGCTGCACGTGTGGCAGCGCCAACATGGTCGCGCGGTCACGCGTGAAGGTGCATGGCTGCAGGCGGGATATGCGCTGGGGCGAGATCCTTACGCGTACGATCGAGCCGTGCACGATGCGGGTGATCTGCTCGCGATGTTCGTGCTCGGAAACATCGAGCGCCAGGGTCGCATGATGCAGGACTACGTATACGCCGCATGCAGCGGCGGCGATACCGCACGCTTCCGCAAAATCGCGACTTGGGTACAAGGTCGCTAGTCGCGCGTTCCGAAAATGCCGCTACTGCGGCCGCCGATCCACTGTCTCGTCCGTCGCGTGCTCCTTCCGCGGTACTCAGTACCGCTCCAGTCCGCGCCACGCCGCCCAAGCCGGCGCCTCGCCGCCCTCGCTACGCGACATTTACGACATGCGCTCTCCTGCTGCTGCTGGCCGCGTGGCCAGTCGCAGCGGCTTCCCCGCTCACCACCCAGCGCTTCAACGTCGACGGCCCCAAGGGCACGCGCGAGCAAGCGATCGCGCTGTGGGCTCCGCCTGCCGAGGGCGAGCAGCTCCCGATCGTGATCGCGTTCCACGGCAAGGGCGAGTCGGTGCTCGGCCCTGCGCGCGGCTATGCGGCGTGGATGGATCGCTACGGGCTCGGCAACGCGTACTCCGCGTTGCTGGGCGCACCCGTGGTGGCGTCTGCCTTCGGCGGGCTCGTGCGCGACAAGGAGCTGGCCGCGCTGAACGCAGAGCTGCGCGCGCAAGCCTTTCGCGGCGTCTTGGCGGTGGGCGTGTACACGCCCGACCTGCTCCCCGAGGCGCAAGACGGCGAGGCGCTCGAGAGCTACGCGAGCTGGGTCGCCGACACGCTCGTGCCGCACATCCAGAAGACGCTGCCCGTCGCCAGCACCGTGCCGAGGCAGGTCGGCGTGGACGGCGTGTCGCTCGGCGGCATGGTGGCGCTCGAGGTGGGGCTACGTCACCCGCGGGTGTTCGGCGCGGTCGGTAGCATGCAGCCCGCCATTCGTGGCCGCGAGGCTGCGCTCGCCACGCTTGCGGCGCAGGCGCGCGCGACGCAGCACCAGCAGATTCGCTTGCTCTCGAGCGACGCCGATCCGCTGCTCC
>DASUME010000778.1:0-18419 GCA_036277895.1 Polyangiales bacterium | reverse complement strand
GGCTGGTTCTACGCCGGCAACGCCGAGCTGCTGCTGAACGACGGAGGCGCCGGGCTGCTGCCGGACGGCGGGGCCGAGCGAGGCGACGAGTACGCGCTGGCCGCGCCGGGCGAGCAGGGCATCGGCCGCTTCGAGCTCGCGCTATCGGCCCCGGGTGCCGTGGACGGACTGCAGTTCGACGGCAAGCCGCCCGTCACGCTCGCGCGCGGCGCGGACGTGCAGGTCAGCTGGGCGCCCGAAGACATGCGCGACCAGGTCGAGCTCGAGCTCTACGCCGGCAGCACCGTGCTCTCCTGCGCCGCCCGCGACGACGGCCAGCTCACGCTGCCCGCCGCCACGCTCACGCTGCTCGAAGCCGACCCGCAAGCCTCGATCGTCGTGCGCCGCGTGCTCGCGGTCTCCACCGAGATGCAAGGCATCGAGAGCGCCCTCGTCCGCTTCGCCACCACGCGCACGGCCACGCTCGCCGTGCAGTAAGGTCAGAAGCCCACGTCGAGGCCGCAGCCGCCGCCCAGGTAGCCGCCCTGGTTCGTGCGGTCGTAGAGGAAGCTGCCGCCGACGGCGCAGGCGAGCGCCGGCCGAATCGCGGCAGCGACCTCGTGATAGAGCGGCACGCGAAGCCCGACGCTGAGCTGGTAGCCGTATGAGAGGTGTGGGCGCATGGAGTAGGAGTCGCGCTCCTCGTCTGGGTCGTCGCCCGGGCCCTCGCCGTCCGCGGTGGTGAAGTGCACGCGTCGCGCGGCGATCGGCGCGCTCACGAACCCGCGTACGGTCGCGAACGGGATCAAGTAAGGGTTCTCACCCGCGATCGTGACCCCCAGATCCGGCGAGACGAACGCACCGCCCGCCGACGCGCCGACGCCCAGCCCGAGCGCCGGGGAGACGTACTTGACGGGCGCGTACTTGAGCTGACTGCGCAGCGCGTAGATGCCGGCATGCGAGTCTCCACGCGAGCGATCCGTGACGACCAGGATCGTCGGCGCTGCCGAGAGCTCGAGCTGCTCGCCGAGGCCGCGCCGATACGTGACGCGATAGTGCGCGAGCGCAGGTCCGAACACCGCACCCGCGACGGACGCTTCGACGCCGACGCTGTTCCGGTTCGCGCCGATGGTGGCCGCGCTCTCGATCGGAAAGTTCCCCGCTGGCGGCGAGAAGACATGCGTGTTGCAGCCCACGCAAAACAGCACGATCGCGAGCCAACAGCGCATTTGCCCCGAGCAACAGGCGCTTTCGCGCACGCTATTCCGCGCGAAAGGGTGACCACGACACGCGCTGTCTACTTCTTGTTGAACAACCGCGACAGCACGTTTTGCCCGGCGGCCGGCGGCTTGGAGTCGCGGCGCATCGACGCCAGGCGTACCTCGCGTGCGGCGTCGACGTTATGCGGGTTGAGCTCGGCGGCCGCGCGGAAGTGCCGCACCGCTTCGTTGTCGCGCTTGAGCCGCTTCAAGATCACGCCGCGGTAGTAGTGCGCCCGCTCGTGGCGCGCGTTGGCCTTCAGCGCCTTGTCGAGCGCGCGCAGGATGTCGTCGAACGGCGCGTCGGGTCCGGTGTGCGTCAGGTGCAGGATCCACGCGAGCAGCGCGTGGTAGTCCGCTTCGTCCGGGTTCTTCGCCAGCGCGCTGCGCACGAAGTCGAGCGCTTGCGCGAAGTCGCGCCGGCGCAGGTGCACCTCGGCCTTCTGGAACTCGACCGCGCTCTCCAGCACGTTGCGCATCAAGCGCTCGGCCTCGCGCGTGCCGCCGCCGCCTTGCACCTGCTTGTCGTAGTCGGCGCGTTGCTCGGCGTGGTTGAGCGTCTCGTTGGCCTCGGTCATACGCTCGAACATCGCCTGTGCCACGCGCGCCAGCGGTGCGAACGAGGCCGGTAGCCGATCCGGGTGGTACTTCTTCACCAGCGCGAAGTACGCCGTCTGCGCCTCTTGCCCGCTCGCGCTGGTGGGTACGCCGAGCAGCTCGTAGTGGGTCAGCGCGTCGATGCGCTTGTGGAGCGCGATCAGCTCGTGCCAGCGCGCCTCGTCCGCGGCGGGCAGGCCCGGCGGCGGAGAGCTCGGCAGCGCATTCTCGTTGGCGGGCCGCGGCGCGCCCGAGAGCGGCGTCGCGCCGCTGATCGGCGGCAAGATCGAGCGTGGCGCTACGCTGTCGCTGCGAGGCAGCACGGAGTGCGAGCCGGGCCGGAACGACTCGACGTCGACCGGGATGCTGCCGTCGATCGGCACGGTGCCGCGCCCTTCGCTCGCCTCGACTGCCTTCACCAGCGTCAGCAGGTACAACGTGCGCTTGGCGTCGCGTACCGGCAGCGCACCCGCGGCCACCAGGGTGTCCACGCTCGCGCCCACGCCGCGCAATGGCTCGATCAACACCAGCTCACGCTGGTTCAGCTCCAGCCTTTCGAGTGGGAAGTCAGAGCGCAGCTTCAGCTGCCGCCCGCGCACGCGCTCCAGCACGGAGTCGACCAGCGCCTCTTGCACGTGCACGCGCACGCCGCGCGAGAGCAGCGTGTGGATGTCGATCGGCTCGCGCAGGATGCCCGACTGCCCGAGCAGGTTCTGCCCGTCGTAGAAGCCGTACGGCCCGTCCTCGCGTGCGAACAGCGGCATCAGCGCCGCGTACAGGGTCTTGGCCGGCTCGACTGGACGCATCGCCGTCAGCAGCCCCTGCTCGAACAGGATGCGGTCCTGCCCGCTCTTGCCGTCCGACGCCCAGATCGCAAGCGTGCCCGACAGCCTGCGAGCCTGGAGGTAGAGCAACAGATGGGCGAAGGGCGTCTTCGCCAGTGAGCCCTGGGCTGACGGCCTTACGGTCACAGTCTCCACACCCCCCGTGCGTCCCTCGAGCGTCCCCAACTTGCCGACATTCGCACGCCCAAGCTCTTGCGGGAAGGGCTCCGTACGCGCCTCAAGTGAGGGCTGTACGCGGCTGTGCGGCCTCAGCTTCCGAGGTGCTCCAGCCGCAACAACACGCCCTCTGCCGCCGGATCTTCCCGGAGATCGATGTCGCCTTCGAGAAACCACTGGTTGTCGCCTTCGGGGTCGACCAGCACGTGGCGCACGCGGTACAGGTGCGGCTCCTTGCGCTCGAGTAGGGTGCGCTCTGCCGTACGTGCACGTCCATCGGTGACCAGCGCCGGATACTCCGCGTAGAAGCGCTCCATCGCGGACGCTACCTTGGCGGCGTCGAAGGCGCTCTCGGGGTGCACGCTCGCCTCCGCCTCCTCGAAGTCGCGCGCGGCCAGGGCCCGCACCAGCGCGTGCAGCTCGTGGCGCACGCGCGCGGCGAACGCCTTCGGGTCGCGCGTGATGTCCTTCTTGCGCTCGGGCTCCAGCGGCGCGGCACCTTCGACCGGCGGCGCCTTCAGCTCCTCCCACTCGGTGACGAGCGAAGAGTCGATGCGCTCCAGCAACGCGCGCAGGTACGCGATCACGTCGATCACGGCGTCGGTCTTGTCCGGCTCCGGCACCGTCTGCACGAGCGTCTTGTAGGCGTCGCTGAGGTAGCGCAAAAGCACGCCCTCCGAGCGCGCCAGCCCGAACTCGCGCACGTACTCGGGGAACGACGCGAAGCGCTCGTACATGTCGCGCGCGATGCTCTTGGGCCGGATGTTGTCGCCCGCCCACGGGTGCTTGGCCGCGAACGCGTTGAACGTCTCGTAGATGAACTCCGCGTTCGGCTTCGGGTAGGTGACCTTCTCCAGCTCCTTCATGCGGTCGTCGTACTCGACGCCCTCGGACTTCAGGCGGTTGATCAGCTCGCCCTGGGCCCACTTGAGCTGCGCGTTCAGGATCACCGTCGGCGACTCCAAGATCGACTCGGTGAGCGACACCAGATCGAGCGCGTAGCTCTCGGCCTCGTGATCGAGCCGCTCGATCGTCTCCACCAGGTAGAGCGACAACGTCTGGTGCAGCGAGAACTCCTTCTGCAGCCCGAGGTTCACGCGCACGAAGCTGCCGCGCTTGCCCGGCAGCGGCTTGACCTCGAGGATCTGCGCCTCGAGCAGCGCGCGAAACAGCTGGCGTGCCTTGCGGCGCAGGCGGCTCTTGATCACCGGCCGCTCGTGCGCCGCGGCGATCAGCTTCACCAGGTGCTGGTAGCCACCGAGCCGCCCCGTCGGCGAGTCCGCGAGCTGGTTCAAGATCATGCCGTGTGTGATGTCGAAGCGGCTCTCCAGCGGCTCGGGCGCGCTCTCGATCAGGCGCTGGAAGGTGGCCTCCTCCCAGTGCACGTAGCCCTTGTCCGGCGGCTTCTTGTACACGATCTTCTTGGCGCCGCCGTCGGCCTTGGCCTTGAGCTTCTTGTTCTCGATCACGTGCTCGGGCGCCTGGCAGATCACGGTGCCCTGGCTGTCGTAGCCCTTGCGGCCCGCACGCCCGGCGATCTGCTTGAAGTCGCGCACGGTGAGCAGGCCGGTCTTCACGCCGTCGTACTTGCAGAGCTTGGTGAACACCACGGTGCGGATCGGCACGTTGATGCCCACGCCGAGCGTGTCCGTGCCGCAGATCAGCTTCAGCCGACCTTCCTGCGCGAGCCGCTCGACCATACGCCGATACTTCGGCAGCAGGCCCGCATGGTGGATGCCGATGCCGTGGCGCACGTAGCGCTTGATGTCCTTGCCGTACGGCGAGTCGAAGCGGAAGTCGCCGAGCGACTTGTCGATCGCGGCCTTCTCCTCCTTCGACGAGAAGTTGCTGCTCATCAGCGACTGCGCCAGCTCCGCGCACTCGCGCTGCGTGAAGTTGACCACGTAGATCGGCGTCTTGCCGCTGCCCACCAGCTGCTCGAGCGTCTCCAGCAGCGGCGTCTCGCGGTACTCGTAGTCGAGCGGCACCGGCCGCTGCGTGCTGCTCACGATCGCGACCTTGCGCCGGGTGACGTCCTCGATGCCCTCGACGATCGTCTTCAGGTCACCGAGCGTCGCGCTCATCAGCAGGAAGCGCACCTCGCTCAGCACCAGCAGCGGGATCTGCCAGGCCATGCCGCGATCGGCGTCGGCGTAATAATGGAACTCGTCCATCACCACGTAGTCCACGTCGGCCTTGCTGCCGTCGCGCAGCGCCATGTTGGCGAGGATCTCCGCGGTGCAGCACAGGATCGGCGCCTCGCGATTGATGCTGGTGTCGCCGGTGGACATGCCTACGTTCTCGGCGCCGAAGATCTCGCAGCACTCGAAGAACTTCTCGCTCACCAGCGCCTTGATCGGGGACGTGTACACGCTGCGCAACCCGAGGCAGAGCGAGCGAAAGTGCATCGCCGTCGCGACCAGCGACTTGCCCGAGCCGGTGGGTGTGTTGAGCACCACATGCCGGCCCTCCATGATCTCCAGCACGGCTTCTTCCTGCGCCGGATAGAGCGAGATGCCGGACGCCTCGGTCCACGCCAGGAAGCCGTCGAGCATCGTGCTCGAGTCTGTCTGGTCCTTCGGCGGACGGAAATCGAGGAGAGAAACTCGCGTGCGAACACCCACCTCCACCCCATAGCATGGCGAGATCGCGGCGGGAAATCCGCGCTCCGCGTGCTAAACCGGGCGGCGCATGAGGTTTCTGCTCACCAACGACGACGGCATCGAGGCGCGCGGCCTGGCGCTGCTCGTGGACGTGTGCGCCAGGCTCGGCGAGCTCACCGTCGTGGCGCCGGACTGCGAGCAATCGGGAGTCGGCCACCGCGTCAGCACACGTGCGCCGCTCAAGCTGACCCAGAGCGAGCGCGGCTACGCGCTGTCCGGCACGCCCGCAGACTGCGCCCGCGTCGGCCTGCGCGCGCTCGAGAGTGCGGCCGATTGGGTGATCTCGGGGCTCAACCACGGCGGCAACATGGGCGTCGACATCAACATGTCGGGCACCGTGGCGGGCGCGCGCGAGGGCGCCATCCTGGGCACGCAGGCGATCGCCATCTCGCAGGTGCTCAGCTCGCGCCACCCACCCGACGTCGCGCGCATGACCACCACCACCGAGCGCGTACTGCGCCAGCTGATCGCGCGCCCGCTGGCCCAGGGCCAGCTCTACAACGTGAACCTCCCGTTCGCGCCCGAGAGCGACGAGCCGGAGATCGTTTTCTGCGGTCCCGACCCGAGCCCGCACGACGTGAAGTTCGACAGCGTCGAGGGCGGCTACAAGTACAGCGGCGTGTTTCTCAATCGCCCGCGCCAGAAGGGCCTCGACGTGGACGTGGTGTTCGCCGGCAAGATCGCCGTCAGCGTGCTCACCACGGTGTAGCGAGGCGGCTTGCCGTTCTTGCCGCGCGGCACCAAGTACGCCCGCGTGACGGAACGTCGGTTTCAGCAGCTCGCGCTCGCGCTCCTGGTCGCCACCGTGGCGGTGATCGTGTGGGGCGCGTTCGTGCGCGTCACCGGCTCGGGCGCCGGCTGCGCCGATCACTGGCCGCTGTGCAACGGCGAGCTGATCCCGCGCGCGCCCAAGGTGCAGACGCTGATCGAGTTCACCCACCGCGTGACGAGTGGGCTCGCCGGGCTGCTCACGGTCGTGGTGTTCGTGTATGCACGCAAACGATCGCAGCCGGTCCGTCGCGCAGCCCTCGCGGGCCTGATCTTGATGATCCTGGAGGGCGCGATCGGCGCGCTCTTGGTGAAGCGCGGCTTGGTCGTGAAGGACGCGTCCGCCGAGCGCGCGTTCGTGGTTGGCCTGCACCTGTGCAACACGTTCTTGCTGCTGGCGGCGCAGGTGCTGACGCTTCACTTCGCACGCGGCGGCGCCATCCCGCGCTGGCAGCCGCGTGCGCTCGCGCTCGGGGCCTGTACCCTGATCGCCCTGTGCCTCGGCGCCACCGGTGCGATCACCGGCCTCGGCGACACGCTGTTCCCCGCGGCGTCGCTGCAGGAAGGCTTCGCACAGGACCTCTCGCCGGGTGCGCACTTCCTGATCCGGCTGCGCATCTGGCACCCCGCGCTGGCGGTGCTGGGCGGCGCCGTGATCGTGTACGTCGCGCAGTACCTACGCGGCCTCAGCGACAGCGAGGGCGTGGCGCGCTGGGCCTGGACGCTGACGGCGCTCTACGTGCTGCAGCTCGCCGTCGGCGCCTCCAACCTGTACTTCCTCGCGCCCGCGCCGATCCAGCTCGCACACCTGTTCCTGGCGGACCTGGTGTGGCTCTCGCTCGTGATGTTGAGCGCGCACTGCCTGGCCGAACGTCAGGTCAGCTTGGCGAGCGCGGCCTCGTAGTTCGGCTCCTGGCCGATCTCGGGCACCTGCTCCGTGTACAGAATCTTGTCGCTCTCATCGAGCACGATCACCGAGCGCGAAGCGAGACCCGTCAGCGGACCGGTCTTGATCTCGAGGCCGTAGTCCTTGCCGAAGGTGGAGCGGAACGCGCTCAGCACCACGGCCTTGTCGATCCCCTCGGCGCCGCAGAAGCGCTTGAGCGCGAACGGCAGATCCTCCGAGATGTTCAGCACCTGGATGCCGCGCTTGGCCACCAGCTCGTTGAACTTGCGCACGCTGGTCGCGCACACGGCGGTGTCGACGCTGGGGAAGATGTTGAGCACCTTCTTGCCGGGGAAGTCCTTCAGGCTCACGCGCGAGAGGTCCTGCTTGAGCAGCGAAAAGGCGGGCGCCTGGTCGCCGACCTTCGGCAGCGTGCCGACGGTCTCGATCGGGTTGCCCTTGAGGGTGATGGTCGTCATGCGTGTTTCTCCTGCGTGTAGGCCCGGAGTGTAGAAAGCGCAGGGCAATCGACCAGGGCAATCCTTTGCGCTTACCATTCGACGCGCATGAAGCGCTCGTTGCTCGCTCTCCTGGTCGCTTGCTCGCCGTCCGTGCAGGCGAAGCCGCCCAAGAAGGACGCACCGGTCACGGTCGCCGAGACGGTCACGGCCCCCGCACCGGTCGCGCCCGCGCCCGCGCCCACGCTAGAGGCCGTGCTCGCCTCGCTCCCGCCCGCGTCGCAGAGCACCTCGATCGGCAGCCCCACCAACGGTCGCCTCGAAGGCGGCGTGCCGTTCCCGCTCGCGGGGCCCGGCTTTCGCCACAACGACAAGCGCAGCCGCGACGCGCGCTACGGCACGGTGGAGGTGGTGCGCGCGATCGCGCGTGCGGCCGATCGCGTTGCACACGAGGCGCCCGGCAGCGAGCTGGTGGTCAACGACCTCGGCTTGCCGCAGGGCGGACGCATCTCCCACCACGGCTCCCATCGCGCCGGCCGCGACGCGGACATCCTGTTCTTCTTGCGCGACGATGCGGGCAACACGCGGCCCGCGGTGGGCGAGGCGCTCGAGCCCGACGGCACCGGCTACGACTACAAGGACCTCGCCACGGCGGACGACGACGTGCGCGTGCACTTCGACGCTGCGCGCACCTGGCGCTTCGTGCGCGCGCTGCTCGAGGACCGAGAGGCCGAGGTGCAGCGCATCTTCGTCGTGGAGCACCTACGCGCGATGTTGCTCGCCGAGGCCGAGCGCTCCCACGCGCCGCGCGCGATCGTGCAGCGCTTCGCCGACGTGAGCTGCCAGCCTGGCTACCCACACGACGATCACCTGCACGTGCGTTGGTACTGCAGCTTCGAAGACCTCGGCAAGGGCTGCGAGGACCTGGTGCCGCAGTACCCGTGGCGCACCGCGGAGCTAGCGGCCGCGAAGATCAAGCCCGTGCTCGCCCAGCGCACCAAGTCCGACGATCCGGCGGAGGTGGTGACGCAGGAGCAGGCCGAGGTCGCGGTGAAGAAGCAGTCGCCGCACCCGGAGGTGCTCGCCTTCCTCGCACGCCGCAAAGCGTGGGAAAAGCAGCCCCACCCGGGCCGGCCTTACTGCAAGTAGCTCCGTACCTACGTCGACGTGAGAGCTAGACGCCGCCGTCGAGGCCGCCGACGACGAGCGCCGCCGCGCCGGCATCGCGCGCTGCCGCCACGGGCGTGCAGACCTTGGCGGTGGTGTCGTTCAGGGTCGGGCGCTCCTGGCAGCTGTAGCCGGTGCGGCACTCGCCATCGACGGTGCAGGTGTCGTAGCAGCGGTTGGCGAGCGGGATGGCGCCGCTGATGCAGACGCCGCCCGTGCACACGGTGTCATCCTGGCAGCCCTCGAGCGTGCAGTAGCCGCCCGGGGCGGGCGTGCCCGCGAAGCCGCCGCCGATCGTCTCGGCGCAGCTGCCACCACGTCCGCAGTCGCCATCCGCGGTGCAGGCGGTGCCGAGCACGCCGGGCGCGAGCGGGTACTGCTTGACCGCGCACAGCTTGCGCCCGTTCACGTCGATGCAGCCGATGGTGCCGGTGGGCGTGTACTGGTTGCAGTCGGTGTCCTGCGCGCAGGTCTCCTGGCAGCTGCCCGTCGTGCCGTAGACACCGTTCGGCACGCACGCGGCGCCGGCGCCGCAGGTGCTGTCGTTCAGGCAGGTGGCGCCGCAGGTGCCGAGCGTGCAGGTGCCGGTCCCGCAGGCGCTGTTGAGCGCCACGCCGGCGTCGGCCGCGTTGCTGCATGCTGCGCCAACCTGGTTCGGTCCGAGCGACGGAATGGGCGGGAGCGCCTGGCACTGCGCCGGCAGGTCGACGAGCGTGCCGCCGACCACACCGCCGTCGGGCGTGGTCTGCCGCTTCGCGCACTCGTAGCCGTCTCGGCAGTCGGCCGCAGACGCGCAGCCCTTGCGGCACTCGCCCATCACGATCGCACCGAACGCGCCGACGCACACGCCGCCTTCACCGCAGTTCGCGTTGTTGGTGCACGCGATCGAACAGTAGCCGCCCGGGGCGGCCAGCGAGGTGTCGAAGCCGAACGTGTTGAGGATGTCGCTCAGCGCGCCGTAGCCCTGCGTCTTCTTGCAGGAGCCTCCGGCGCCGCAGTCGCCGTCCGCCGCGCATGCCTTGCCGACGATGCCGTTGCCGAGCACGACGCCGGTGGCGGGGGGCTCGTTCTCGTCGTTGTTGCCTTTGTCGTCATCGCCGCCGCAGGCGAGGACGAGCACGGATGCACAGGCCGCGAGGAGTAGCTTCCATCGCGAAAGAGTTTGATTGACGGCCATGGCTAAGTTCCCTCCAAGGACTTCCACGAAGTGCTGGAACCTACACAGCCGTCCCACAAAAGACCAGCCCGGTCAGTTGCCCAATCAGCCACTTGGTGAGCTTCCTGTCGAAGCGCGCGCAGCCCTGCTGAGAAGATGAACGAGGGCTGCATCGGTTGCTCCCGCGAGCCCGCGTCCTACGTTCACGCCGTGCCTCGCGCCGTCCGCCTCAACCGCCCGCTCGAACGCGCCATCATGGCCGGTCATCCCTGGATCTATCGCGACGCACTGGCGCCGTTCAGCGCGCCCGCTGGCGAGGTCGTCGACGTGTTCGACAAACGCGGGCGTCTGATCGCGAAGGGCGTCGCCGACGCCGGACCGATCGGCGTGCGCGTCTACACCACGCAGGCCAAGGAGCGCGTGGGCCCGGACTTGTTCCGTGAGCGGATCGCGTCCGCGTTTGCGCTGCGGGCGCGTGCGGTGCCGGCGGAGACCGATGCCTACCGTCTGCTGCACGGCGAAGGCGACCGGCTGCCCGGCGTCGTGGTCGACCGCTATCGCGACTTCGCCGTGCTGAAGCTCGACGGCGAAGGGGTGCTGCCGTTTCGCGAGCAGCTGGCGGAGCTGCTCGAGGGCCCCCTGCGCGAGCTCGGCGTACGCGGCTTGCTGACGCGCACCTCGCGCAAGCAAGGCAACGAGGTCGAGCAACTATGGGGCGATGCGCCCGAGCGTGAGGTCGCGGTCAACGAGCGCGGCATGCGCTTGCTGGCGAACCTGTGGGAAGGCCAGAAGACGGGCCTGTTCCTCGATCACCGCGAGTCGCGCGCGCGTGTACGTTCGTTGGCGCGCGAGCTCAGCGTGCTGAACCTGTACGGCTACACCGGTGGCTTCTCGGTGGCTGCGGGGCTCGGCGGCGCAAGCGACGTGACCACGGTCGATCTCGCCAAGCCGGCGATCGAGCTCGCCGCGCGCACCTGGGAGGCCAACGCGCTGCGCCAACCGCACCAGGCGCTGGCCGAGGACGTCGCGGAGTTCCTCACCCGCGCGCACGCCGAGCAGCGCCGCTACCAGCTCGTGGTCGCCGACCCGCCCAACTTCGCACCGGCGCAGGCGAAGCTCGACGTCGCCTTGGAGAGCTACGCCACGCTCCACGGCAGCGCGCTCGGGCTGATCGACGCGGGCGGCTTGTACCTCGCCGCCTCCTGCTCGAGCCACGTGCGCAGCGGGGACTTCCTCGACACGCTGCGCGAAGGCGCGCGTCGCGCGCGGCGGGTGCTGACGATCCTGGAGCAGACCGGCGCGCCGTTCGATCACCCGCGCTTGCTGGCGTTCCCGGAGGGCGACTACCTGAAGGTCGCCCTCTGCCGCGTCACTTGACGACCAGCTCGATGCGACGATTGCGCGCGCGGTTGGCCGGCGTGATGTTGGGCACCAGCGGGCGCGTGGTGCCGTAGCCCTTGGCGCTCAGCCGCTCCGGTGCCACACCCGCGCTGACGAGCCAGCCGCGTACGGCGTCCGCGCGCTGCTGCGTGAGTGCGCCCGTGCCGTCTTCGCCGTGGGCCTGGATCTCGAGCTGCGCGAGCTCGGGGTGCTTCTGCAGCTGCTCGGCGATCTCGGCCAGCAGCGGCTCGTCCTCGGGCAGCAGGATCGCGCTCTCGGGCGCGAACGCGATCGGCTTCAAGAGCGCGATGCGCTTGGCCGTGACGCGCACCACCTGCCCCTCGGGCCGCGGGATCAACGCCAGCGCCGGCGTGCTCGCCGCGCCGCGTGCGATCGTGAGTGCGCTCGCCCGCGGGAAGTAGCCGTCCGCCGCGACCAGCAGCTCGTAGTCACCCTCGATCAGCTTGGTGACGCGGAAGTTGCCCTCGCCGTCGCTGCCCAACATCGCCTCGCTCGCGCCGCGCAGTGTGATGCGCGCGTTCGCGATCGCGTGCCCCGCGGTGTCCGTGATGCGGCCCTCCAGCTGGCCGTAGTACGCGCTCGGCGTGAGCTCGCAGCGCGCGCTCACCTCGCTGCCCTGCGAGCCCACCACGGCGACGCAGAGCGCCTCGCGGTAGCCCTCGGCGCGCACGCGCATGCCCTGTGCGCCGGGGTTGAGCTCCGCGCTGCGGAAGGCGCCGGTCGCATCCGTGACCACGTCCGACAGGCTGGTGTCGTCGAAGTGCACGATCGCGTTTGGCAGCGGCGCGCCGTTCTGCGTGTCGACCACCTGCCCGATCACACGACCGCGCGCGTTGACGGCAGGGATCTCGATGCGCTGCACGCGCGGGCGCGGGCGGGCGTTGGGGTCGTAGGCGTACGAGAGCGCGAAGCGCAGCACGTAGCGCGGCTGCGGCGCCAGCTCGCGCACGAAGTCGCGCGCGCCCGAGGTGGCCACGTCGACCGCGAGCAACAGGCCCAGCCCATTCACGTACGGCTGCGTGCGCATGCCCACCGTCAGCGTGGAAGGGCGGGTCGCGAAGCCGGTCTGCTCGAGGCAGCCATCACGCTGGCCCGCGATCGAGGTCGCGAGGCAGCTGAAGTCCTGGCGGTTGATCGGCACCGCCACGGACCACTCGAGCAGCGGGTTGACGTGCACGCGCGGGTGCGGGCGCAGCGGCACTTCCAGCCCGAACGCGAACGTCAGCTGATCGACGCGGTGGATCCCGAGCGCGTTGCGCTCCGCGGGCGTGAGCAGGTTGCGGTACTCGCTCTCGCGCGGCGACGGATTGCTCAGCGAGTCGTAGCGGTCGCGCTCCACGCCACGCACGAGCTTGCCGGAGTTGTCGAACAGGTAGCGGATGTTGCCGCGCAGGATCAGCGGCAGCGCACGCTCGAGCGCGCGCAGGTCCGCGCTCGCGTTCGCGCGCAGGCCCACGTTCACGGCGCCGTCGCTGACGCCGAAGCTGCCCACGCCGTTGAGCAGGCCGAGCTCCAGATCGCCGCCGAGCGCGAGCCAGGGCACCACGTGCGCGTAGCCCTTCGCGAACAGGCGCGTGTCGCCGACCACCTGGATCAGCTGCGGGTCGTTGCCGCGGTTCTCGGTAGAGGCCACCGCCACGCTGGCCGCGAGCTCCAGGTGCTCGATCGGCGTCACGTTCAGCAGCAGCGCGCCCGTGCCCTGGCGATGGCGGTCGCCGCGCGTGAGGAAGCCGTCCTTGCGGAAGAAGCCACCCTGCACGCCAACGCGGAAGCTGCCGCGCGAGCCCGACGCCGCGTCGACCACGTGCACACCGCCGAGCAGGCCGTCGATCGTGGGGTGCACGAACTGCGCACGCGGCTCCGGCAGCGGGGGCGGAGCGTCCTCGTCGTCGAGCGGCGGGTAGCTGCCGTACCAGGGGTCCGCGATGTCGTCGTCTACGGCCGGCGCCACGGCGGGCGTGCTCGTCGCTGCCGGCGACTCACTGGGCTTGATACGCTCGGGCGCCGGAGCCGCCGGCTCGGGGGACACCGGAAGGGCCGGCCGCGGTGGGGGCGGCGGCAGGGAGCCGAAGTCATCGTCGAAGTCGTCGCCCCGGGCTTGGCCGGCGTGCAGGCAGCAGCCGAGTGCCAGGGCGGTGATCAGGCTTGCGCGCATGCGGCTCTTCACAGAGGGGGACTCGCCCAGGACAGCTTGCCTTGTACCGACAAAGCAGCGAAAGATCCATGATCTTGGAAGATACGGGCAAGCGCGACGGGGGCTGAATGCCGCGTCGAGGTGTGCGTCCCAAGCGACGGCCGGTCGCCGCCCGCTTGGCCTCAACTAGCGACCGGGAAGGTGGTCACGTGGGCGTTCTTCGCAGGTTCGGCGTTGCCTGGATGGTTTGGAGCGTCGCGTCGCTGGCTTCGGCCGACGCGAGTGTGGTCGTCGAGCTCAAGCGCGCGGACGGCAGCCCGGTGGCCGCGGTCGTGCTGCTGACGAAGGGCGAGAGCAAATATCGCTGCGACACCGATGCCGCGGGGCGCTGCACGATCGCGGGCGTGGCCGGGGGCGTGTACCAGGTCACCGCCGAGCAGGGGGGCAAGCCGGGCAAACCCAGGACGGCTGTCATCCCGCCGAGTGGTGAGGTGAAGTTGATCGTCAACGCCGAATAGCGAGTCGGATCACCGGTGGCAGTCCGGGTGATCAAGATTTTATGCACGTGATTTCGGAGCGATGCGGCCGCCGGCGCGCACGTGGGACAACTTCGATATTGATTCTCAACGGCCGTGAGGCATGCTTTGCGGAGTCGAGGTTGTTTTCAGATGATCGTCTGTCACTGCTTCCGCGTTTCCGACCGAGAGATCCGCAGCTGCGTGCGCGAAGGCGCCTGTAGCGTCAGCGCAGTGGGCCACGCGTGCGACGCGGGGACCGGCTGCGGCGGCTGCCGCCCGGAGATCGCGTCCATCGTCGAAGGCGAGCAGTTGGTCACGCGGCCGGCCTACAAGCCGATGCTGCCCGTGCTCCAGACGGCTTAGAGCGGCGGCAGCACGGCGCTCAGCTCGAGCAGGCGGTCGGTCAGCTTCACGGCGCTCCACTGCGCACCCGGCTGCGGCAGGTACACGAACTGGGCGCCCGCATGCGAGAGCCCGAGCCGCACCACCTCGACCGTGTCGATCACGCGGCCGCTGGCGTCGAGCACCTGGGCGCTCTCGTATTCGCCGGCGGGATCCTCGCGCAGCAGGTCGCCACCCCAGCGCGCCTTGCCGTCGTCGTAGAGGACCACGTTCTGCCAGCTCAGCCCGGAGCCGACGCGCAGCGCCTTCAGGTTCACGGACTGCGAGCGCGCGGCGAGGCCGGAGTAGTTGTAGGCGCCGATCCAGTTGGGCTCGCAGTAGCCCATGATGTCCTTGTTCGTCGGCGGGAGCAGCGTGTTGCTGCGGCTGTCCCAGCCCCAGCTGACGGTGCTGCCGGTCTTGTCCGGGTAGTTTGGGTCGACGCCGTCGATCTCGCCGGCCTCCACGCACGGCGCGTGACCACGCCCGTGCGCGTGGCCGAGCTCGTGCACCACCGTCTCGTAGGTCTGCGCGTCCGCGAACGAGGCGCCCAGCGCGACCTGCGCGCTCGCCTGCACCGCACTCGTCTGCGGGGCGAGCCCGAGCACGCAGCCGCGCTGGCAGTACGTGCGGAACGTGGCGGCGGGCTGCACCAGGCCCAGGTAGTAGACGTTCGACGCGG
Organism: Polyangiales bacterium; assembly: GCA_036277895.1. Lineage (GTDB taxonomy): Bacteria > Myxococcota_A > Polyangia > Polyangiales > DASUME01 > DASUME01. Next base: position 3,369 of record DASUME010000778.1, on the reverse strand, counting down.
GCGCGTCCGTGCGCCGCTCGCGCATCACCGCGTTGAGCAGATCGCTCCAGCTGTTGCCGTCGAGCGGATCCACCGTCTCGCTCCACACCAGCGGTGTGCGCACGGACAGGTCGACGTCCGGCACCGGGTAGTAGGCCAGCAGCGCGGAGCGGATGTTCGCCAGCTCCGTCTCGGTGGTGACCGGCACCCGGCCCCCCACGCTGATCGGCAACACGACCACCTTGAGCTTGTTGATCGGCGCAGCTTGCAGTGCCTGCGTGCCGCCTGCGGACGGCACGCGCGTGTCGGTGGGCGCTCCGCTGACCGCACCGCAGTTCGTCTCCACCAGCGTCACCGAGAGCTGCGCATCGTTGCCGAGTGAGCCAGGATCGATCTGGAAGCTGAACGTGGAGGCGAGCGACGCGTCCGTGGAGGCGGCGCTGATCGTACGCTCGTCGATCAGCTCGTCAGCGTCGCCGCCGTTGACCAGCTTGAGCACCGCGCGCACGTCGTGCGGCTGGTAGCCGCTCTGCGGATCGACGAACACGCGCAGCAGCGCCTTCTTGTTCTGCACCACCGGCGCGACCCGATCGTTCACCCACGCGCCGCCCTCGAACAGCGGGATCTTGACCGTCTGGTACAGCGCGACCTCGCGGATCTGCAGGCCCTGCGCGAGCGGAAAGTCTTCGGTCTCGACGCAGCCACGCGGCTCGTCCGGCTCGCCACCGCCATCGGCGCGCACCGTCGGTACCTCGTTGACCGGGTCGATGTCGTCATCGTCCCGCGCGTCGCGGCGTCCAGCGTCTTTGCCTTCTACCGCCCGGACGTTGTCCGGGTCGGACTCGAGGCCACCGTTCTTGGGTTCGACGAAGCCGGAGCAGCCAGCGAGCAGGAGCAGTGCAGTCGTCAGAGAACGGCGTGAAGGCTGCATCGACTCTCCATGCGAAGACCGTGACCCTACAGCGATTCGCAGGTCGGGTGTCCAGGAAGTTAATGAGCATCATGGCCACCACCCCATCGGGCCGTGGGCTCGCTAACGCGCAGCGCGGAGAGCCGTGTTTTTGCGCACCGCGGGCGTGCGTCAGGGCGCGAAGCGCTGGTGCGCAAACGCGAGGATCTCACGAATTTGCGCGTCGTTCAGCACGGGCTTGTGGGCCGGCATGGTGGCGACCTTGCCGGTCTTGCCTTCGCGCACGGACACCAACAGCTCATCGTCGCTCTTGGTGCGCAGGGGGCTTTCTGCCGCGGTGAGATCGGCGCCGGTCGTGCCGCCGTTGCCTTTGCCATCCGCAGCGTGGCAGCCGATGCAGTAGCGCCGGTAGCTCAGCTCACCAGGGTTCGTCGGGCCTGGACGCAGCTCGTCGGCCGCGATCGGGCGCTGCGCCGACGACGGCGTCCCCTCCTTGCGACCGCACGCGGCGACCATCAGCAACACGAACAGCCAGCGCATCAGCCCACCGCCTGCTGCACGAACTGGCTCGCCCACGACGCCAGCCCGTAGATCGAGAGCTGCGGGTTCACGGTCAGCGACGTGGGGTACACCGAGCCGTCGATCACGAACATGTCGTCGAAGCCGTGGTGCCGCAGCGTGCGCGAGTCGACGATGCTCTTGCGCTCGTTGGTGCCCATCGGACAGCCGCCCATCACGTGCGCGGACAGCACCGGCACCTGGTTCGGTCCGAACGGCGCCTTGCTCACGATCTCTTCGATCTCGGCGTCGTTGCGCGCGTAGCGTGGGTGCCCGGACATCACCTGCTTCGCGCCGCCCGCGAGCTGCACCTGCATGCCCGCGCGCAGGCCGTGGCGCAGGCCCTCGACGAAGCGCTCGCTCCACTTGTAGTCGAGCCGCGGAGATCCGTCCGTGCGCACGGTGACCATGCCCGCGTCGTCGTAGTTCGCGACGTCGAAGCCGTCGTGCATGAGCGCGATGGTCACCGAAACGTGCGGCAGCAGGTCCATCAACTTCTGCTTTTCCTCGCCCCACGTCATCGCGTGCGTGGCGAGCGCCAGTGGGAACAACGGCGCACCCTCGAGCAGCATGCCCATCTTGGCCCCGCGATCGACGAACTCATTGACGTGCACGTACTGCGGTGCGCCCGTGAACGGATCGATGCGCTCGGGATGAAGGCCGGTGGCCACCACGACCGGGTGCAAGAACGTGCGCATGCCGGTGCGGCCGTTGGCGTCGATGTTCGAGCGCAGCAGGATCGCGGGCGTGTTGATCGCACCGCCCGCGAGCACGGTCACCTTGGGCTCGATCGTGAGGGTGATGCCGTTGAGCTTGTCGGTCTTCGGATCGCGCAGCTTCGCGATCACCTTCGTGCAGCGGCGATTCTCGCGCACCACCGACTGTACCCACGCGTTGGCGTACACGTCCGCGCCCGCGCGCACCGCCTCGGGCAACATCGTGACCAGCATGCTCTGCTTGGCGTCGATCGGGCAGCCCATGCCGCAGAAGCCGGTGTGCGCGCAGTTCTTCACGTTGCGGTAGAGCAGGTCCTTCTTCCAGCCCAGCTTCGCTGCGCCGTTCCAGGTCACCAGGTTGTTCTTGTTGACCTGCTCCAGCGTCACCTGCGTGACGTTGAGCCGCTGCTCGATCTGCTCCCAGTGCGGCACCAGCTGCGCGTGCGTGACACCCTCGACGCCGTGGTGCTCGTGCCAGTGCTCGAACACGCGCTCGGGCGTGCGGAAGCAGGTGGTCCAGTTGACGACGGTGCTGCCGCCCACGGCGCGGCCCTGGTAGACGCGAATGCTCTGATCGGCGGTGCCGCGCGCGGCGGCCTCCTGGTACAGCATCGCGCCGGACTCGAGCTCGTTCATCTTGAACTGGTCGCTGGTCCAGAAGCCGCCGTCCTCGAGCACGATCACGCTCTTGCCCGCGCGCGCCAGGCGCTGCGCCACGTGCGCACCGCCCGCGCCGGAGCCCACGATGCAGACGTCGCACTTGCGCGTGAGGTCGGACGTGACGTCCGCACCGGTGTAGACGGGCACTGTTCAGGCTCCTCGCGGCGTGGCGCGCAGCGAGTCGAGCTCGACCAGCTGATCTTTGTACATCTCGCGCAGGTCCTCGGTGCGGGGCGGTCCGCCGTAGCCCGCGCGCAGCCAGGTGTCCGGCTCGGCCCAGTAGATCGCCCACACGGTCGTGGTCAACGCACGGAACACGGTGCGGCGCACGCCCACCGAGGAGTCGCGCATGTCCGTCAGCACGGCGTCCTGCGCGGCGGCGTCGAGCCCGGTGAAGGGCCTGAAGCGCTCGAGGAACAGCGCCCCGGACAGCGCGTTCTCCAGCATGCCGAGCGCGCCCGTGAACTGCCCGACCACGAGCGGGTCGGGCGACGCGTGCAGCATGGCGTCGATCTTCTCTGGCACCTTCAGCGCGAGCGCGCCGGG